>JALOMX010000107.1 GCA_025455245.1 Chitinophagaceae bacterium | reverse complement strand
GATAGTCAGTTTGTCGAAACCTGCGAGATAGGTCTTTTTATCATCCTGATCAGTATAGTTCCGGACATTCAGCGATAATGCACCAAGCTTTAATGGCTGATTAGCCGTATCTAACAAACGTAATTCACGAACAAGCAAACTATCTCCATCAAGCAAAATCGTGAAAGAACCATCGCGTCTCCTTGATCTGAGTTTATAGGAAACCTCCTGAACATTGGCGTAATGAATAATTAAGGGAATATTTGCCAACTCCTGCTGCTTCCTTTTCTCTTCCTGCGACCGCTTCTGGAAAATAAACCGGTCTGTCAGATCAATTTGCGCCAACCCATTTTTTACCATCACACTATCGAGCTCAACAATTCCCTCGTTCAGAAAGTCGTTCCAATTTAAGCCCCGAAGAGAAATTGAAGATAGTTTTATGGTATCGTAGGCATCTTCCTTTTTATTTCTTGAAAATCGCAGTTCATCAATATCAAATACATTTTTGCGGGTATCAACAAGCAGTCTGTCAACGGCAACAAGATAGTTGGTATCCGGAATAACAATATCCGGTCTTGTTACCTTTAAAATGATATGAGCACCTACCGTATCGCCGTTTACCGAGAGCATACCGCTTTTTGCGGCAAGCAAACTATCAATGGTCAGGTCAATATGATTTATAGCAAGATCTTTTCTGATATCCTCCCTCATCAGTTTAAATCCCCCATCAAGAATTACACACTTGTCTACCTGCAACAGGTCGAGGCTTTTTAGCAATCCATCCTGAATTTCTTTTATGGGAATATTGAATCTTGCTTTTCCTTTGAAAGAACCTCCGGCATCTGAACGAACCAACACCATTGGTTTTACCAGTCTCACCTCTTTCACTTCAAGTGAATTGTAAAACAGCAATGGGATAAGTGAGGTCAGCTTTAGCTGAAGCGTATCGGCCTTAATATCATAAAGACTCTCCGCCTCCGTGGTATCCATAGGATAAAAATGAAGCCCATAGGCTTTTATCCTGAATGGCAAATAAGCGAACCTTACCGATTTTGACTGAGCAGTATAGTTTCCGTCACTTACCTGTTCTACAAAGGCCTTCAGCAAGGTGTTGGCTTTGTAATAAATAAACAAATGAAGGCCGCCAAAAACAAGCAGTAATCCCAGGAATACATATCCCAGAACGCGAAAAACCGACCTGAATTTTATGGGCTCAACACCTTTTGACATATTCGTAAAGGCAAATTACATTTTTTAAATTCATTATGGTTTTTGCTTTAGACACAATATGTTAAAAAGAACGATGAGGCTCCTTTTCCTATTTTTGTTCCCATGTTCAGAATCATTTTCATTATTTCAGGAATTCTTCTTTCTCTTCAGTCTATCGGCCAATATCCAAAAACAGTATTTGAGGTTTCATCCGGTGAAGAATCTTCAACTTACCATCAGACCATTTCATTTTTTAAGGAAGCTGCCGGGCAATCGAAAATGATTGAAATGGTTGAGAAAGGGACAACGGACGCCGGCTATCCGCTGCATGTGGTCCTTCTTGTTGATTCAGAAGGAAAATTTGATCCCTCACAATGGCATAAGGAGGGCAAGATTGTTATTTTGGTAAACAACAGCATTCATCCGGGCGAACCGGACGGAACCGATGCAAGCCAGTTGCTTGTACGGGATATTGCAGAAGGAAAGATCAAACTGCCTAAAGACGTGAGCCTTGCCATAATACCGGTTTACAACATAGGCGGTGCCCTTAACCGGGGACCGTACAGCCGAGTAAACCAAAACGGCCCAAAAGAATATGGTTTCAGGGGAAACGCACAAAACCTTGACCTGAACAGGGACTTTACAAAACTCGACAGCCGCAATGCAGCCTCCTTCAATGCCATTTTCCAGTGGCTCGACCCTCATATCCTCATCGATAACCACGTAAGCGATGGCGCAGATTTTCAGCACACCATGACCCTGCTGACTACCCAATACGACAAGTTAGGTGAACCGCTTGGTAATTTCCTGCGCAATAGTTTTGAGCCGGGTATTTATAAAGACATGAAAACAAAAGGATGGGACCTTTTTCCTTATGTAAACTTTAGCGCCTATGACCTTAGCCGCGGCATGACCCAATTTTACGATCCTCCCCGGTATTCTTCAGGATATGCGGCTTTATTTCAGTGCATTGGTTTTGTACCCGAAACCCACATGTTGAAACCTTACAGGGAAAGGGTAAAAAGTACTTACGACCTGATGGTAAGCATTTATTCCACCGCATCACAAAAAGCAGACAGCCTAAAAATGATGAGAATGCAGGCAAGGGAGATGGTAAAAAAACAACAGCAATTTGCCCTTGACTGGAAGGTGGATACGTCAGTTCATAACACCCTTGACTTTAAAGGATATCACCGCGACACCACCATCAGCGAGGTAACCGGTTTACCACGCATGTATTACCGCCGCGACAGGCCTTTCAACGTCCCGATTAAATTTTATTGTTATTTCAAACCGGTTCAGTTTGTACAAAAACCTAAAGCATACATTATACCACAGGGCTGGCATATGGTCCACGAAAAACTGGCTTTAAACAATGTGCCTTTGAAAAGGATAGAACGTGACACGCTGATGGAACTTGAAGTGTACAGGATAGAAAGCTATACGGCGGCCCAACGTCCTTACGAAAATCATTTCAGGCACAACAATGTAAAAACAACGACTCATTACGAAAAAATAAAGGTTCTAAAGGGCGATTTTATTGTTGAAATGGGAAACCATACAGACCGCTTTGTGATAGAAATGCTTGAACCAACCGGTGCTGACAGCTATTTCACCTGGAATTATTTTGATGCCATCCTGCAACAAAAGGAAGGATACAGCAATTACCGGTGGGAAGAGGTAGCGGCAGAGTGGCTTAAAAAGAATCCTGAACTTAAAAAACAACTTGATGCCAAAAAGGCCGCAGAACCTGAGTTTGCCAAAAATGCCAATCAGATATTGAATTGGGTTTACAGAAATTCCCCTTATTTTGAACCATCCTTTAACAGATATCCGATTTATAGATTAAAATAATAAAAATATGAAACCCGCTCTTTTCCTGAAAACCCTTTCAGTTTTCACGGCCTGCATTTCATTACACACCATCAGTGCAGCCCAGGGCAAAGCTTTTAAAAGGGATAATGATACTTTATATGCCTATATAAACCGAAATGGCGAAACTGTACCCAAAATACAGGCGTCGCTGATCAGAAAATGGTGGCCCGAAGATGGTAAATGGAAAGCTGAGTACTTTGATGTTACAGGATTACAGAAACTTGAAATTACGACATTCAGTGATAAAGATTTCAAAACCAGGGATGGGATCCATGTAAAATATAATCGCAACGGACTGATAAAAGATTCAGGAAATTATGTTGCCAACCAACGTGAAGGTACATTCAGGGGATGGCATGAAAATGGCGGTGAACATCATGTTCAACATTATAAAAAAAACATACCGGTGGACACCGGGGTTGTCTTTTACGATGATGGAAAACTGATGCAGCTAACCATAACAAACGATGATGGCAACGGAATTTTTCAGGATTATTACACAACCAATAAGATCAGGCAAATTGGAAAATTGCAGGAAGGAAAGCGAAACGGAACATGGATTGTAAAAAGGGAAAATGGCACCAAAAAGATGCAACTCGAATATGAAGCCGATTCGCTTATACAGACATTCTGTTTTGAGGAGGATGGAAAAACGCAAGCCCGGGGAGAATGTATCTTTGAAAAGGAGCCTTCATTTCCGGGAGGGGTAAAAGCATGGACAAACTTTTTACAACGAACACTACACTACCCGGATGAAGCCCTGAACAGAAATATCCAGGGTGTTGTAAAAGTAGAGTTTACTGTAAATAAGGATGGAAGTTTAACCGATTTCGTTATCCTAAATAGCCCCGACCTGAGCTTATCAAGGGAAGTCATCAGAATCATGAGTAAAAGCCCTTCCTGGGAACCGGCCATTCAGTTCAATGAACCGGTAAAATTTAAGCACATCCAGGCAATTTCATTTTATACACGCAGAGAAACAAGGGCTTTCTAACAACCTGATTTTTGGATAAATCATGAAGCGGCCCCATGTTTGGCACTATCATAAACGTGCCCTTTTTCGGTTTTTAATATCCGGGCAGGAAACTTATAAATCACGTTGTAGTCGTGGGTAGCCATAATGAGGGCTGCACCATAATCTTTACAAAGATGGGTAAGCAATTGCATGATCTCATCAGTTGTTTCCGGATCGAGGTTTCCCGTAGGTTCATCTGCCAGCAACAATTTGGGTGAATTGAGCAAAGCCCTTGCTATATCAACACGTTGCTGTTCGCCACCGCTCATTTCGTAAGGCATTTTAAATCCCTTACCCTTCAGCCCTACTTTTTCAAGTACATCATTCATTTTGGCCTTCATCATATTTTCATCCTTCCATCCGGTGGCTTTCATTACAAATCGCAGGTTCTCCTCAACATTTCTGTCCGTAAGCAATTGAAAGTCCTGAAAGACTACCCCAAGGTTCCGGCGAAGAAAAGGTACCGTTTTCCAGGTAAGGTCCCGAAGGTTATGCCCCGCAACTTCACCTTCTCCGTCACGAAGCGGAAGTTCACCGTACAGTGTTTTTAAAAGGGAAGATTTTCCGGTACCGGTTTTCCCGACAAGATAAACGAACTCACCTTTTCTCACTTCTATGTTCACATCCTGAAGAATCAATGAACTGCCCTGATATATATTGGCATTATGTAAACGTACTATAGTTTCACTCATATCCGGTCTTCTGTGGTTTGTAGGCAAATGTAGCGGTAAGCGTTTTTAAAAACGGCCCTATACCGTAATTATTGCTGTTTTATTTACTTAATATTCGATGATTTCCCCTGAAGGTGAATGTATTAGAAGGCTTTTTTTATCCGATGCTTCCACCCTTCCAATAACCTTTGCATCAATATGATATTCCTTCGCGGTTTCTATCATTATGTCCGCATCTTCAGCTTTACAGTAAATCTCAAGACGGCAGCCCATATTAAAAACCTGATACATTTCCCGGGCATCGGCTCCGCTTGATTGCTGTATAAGTTCAAAAATATACGGGGGTTCAAAAAGATTATCCTTCACAATTTTCACCCCTTCGGGCACATATTTCAGGCATTTGGTTTGTCCGCCTCCGCTGCAATGTACAAGCCCGTGAATTTTATCAAAATGATGGGTCAGCAACTGCTTCATGGGAGGGGCAAAAGTACGGGTGGGGCTAAGCAGCAACTGCCCGATGGAATGGGCCTCATCCATAACAAGATCGGATAAAAGGTGTTTTCCGATGTACACTACCTTTGGGTCAAGCGACGGTTCGAAGCTTTCAGGGAAAAAACCTGCATAATGTTTTGAAAGAACATCGTGCCTTGCACTTGTTAGCCCATTGCTGCCAATGCCGCTGTTGAATGCACTTTCGTAAACAGCCTGTCCATAAGAAGCAAACCCAACAATAACATCTCCGGGCTGAATTTTTTCATTGGTGATCAATTTACTTTTCGGCCACCTTGCCGTCATGGTACCATTAACGGCAATGGTCCTTACCACATCGCCCACATCTGCTGTTTCGCCTCCAAGATAGTTTATGTTCACGCCCATTTGGGACAGCGTTTCAAACAGCATACGGCTACCCTCAATTACCTCGGCAATAACCTCACCGGGAATTAGTTTTTTATTCCGGTCGATGGTACTGTTGAATACAATATTATCGCAAATGCCAACGCATAAAAGATCGTCGAGGTTCATAACGATCGCATCCTGTGCAATGCCACGCCAAACGCTGATGTCCCCGGTTTCTTTCCAATACAGATAAGCAAGCACACTTTTGGTTCCTGCCCCATCAGCATGCATCACATTTACCCATTCGTCATCACCGCCAAGAAGGTCAGGATAAATTTTGCAGAAAGCAAGGGGAAACAGCCCCTGATCGAGGTGTTTGGTTGCCGCATGAACCTCTTCCTTTTGTGCCGACACACCACGTTCGGCGTAGAGCGATTGACTCATTGTAAAAAATATAAGCGGAATTTTTACCCGCCGGGCAAATGTAAGCCCGTTAACTTGCTTATCCAAAGCACAACCTTTGCCGCTATAGGTTGCATTGCTTTACTTTTGCAGGCATTTTTAATAAATTCATGCAGGTACACCGTTATACTGATCAACTGCCACCTTTCCGGAATGCTGTTATTACCATCGGCACTTTTGATGGGGTGCATTCAGGGCATCTACAAATAATTCATCAACTTAAGGAAGCCGCTAAGACTGCTCAGGGAGAAAGCGTAATCATTACTTTTCATCCCCATCCCCGAAGGGTGGTCGGAGGCCAGCAAAATGATATCCGTCTTCTAAACTCGCTGGTAGAAAAGATTGAACTGCTGGATAAAAACGGAATTGATCACCTTGTAATCGTTCCTTTTACCGAAGCCTTTTCCCGCCTTTCTGCCATTGAGTATATCGAAGAGTTTTTAGTACGGCATTTCCAACCCCATACCATTATCATTGGCTACGACCACCACTTTGGCCATAACCGTGAAGGGAATTACACTTTGCTTGAAGCGTTTAAGCAGAAACATGGATACCGCATCGTAGAAATTACCGAAAAGGTTCAGAATAATGTTACCATCAGCAGCACCAAAATAAGGCAGGCTTTGCTGAACGGTAATGTTTGTGATGCCAACGATTTTTTGGGGTATCCCTATTTTCTGGAGGGTACCATTGTGGGTGGAAAAAAATTAGGCAGGACAATTGGTTATCCCACAGCCAACATTCGCCTTTCAGATGAAGAAAAGCTTGTTCCCGCAAATGGTGTTTACGCTGTAAAAGCATCACTCATTGTACGAAAAAATGGAGGGTACGATTTACCGTTGAGTCAATCATCCCTCATCAGTGGCATGATGAACATTGGGGTACGTCCCACAGTGGATGGTACAACCCGCACCATTGAGGTAAATCTTTTTGATTTTGATAAAGAAATCTACGGTGAAACCATCCGTGTATCTTTTTTCAAAAGGCTCAGGGGCGAAATAAGGTTTGAAGGACTTGAAGCGCTGAAGGCACAACTTGCCTTAGACAAGGAGCAAAGTATCCTTGCCCTTGATGAAATAAAAAAGGTTGAAGGATTTTAAGTAAGTACCCAAAATCAATCAACCTTTTTAGTTATCTGTCATCTGTTTCGTTCTGCAGTTTTCAATCTGTAAACTGCAAACAGTTTCCTATCCTTCCGTTTTTTTAGCATCTTCCAAAAACTTGGCTAAACCTATATCGGTAAGCGGATGTTTCAGCAGGCCAAGGATAGAATCTAAAGGACAAGTGCAGATATCGGCACCGGCTTCGGCAGCCCTTACAATATGAAGAGCATTGCGAATTGATGCTGCAAGTATCTCTGTGCGGAAACCCTGTACATCGTAGATATGGCGTATCTGCTCGATCAATTGGATACCATCCCAGTTGCTGTCGTCAATACGGCCAAGGAATGGTGAAAGGTAGGAGGCGCCGGCCTTTGCAGCAAGTATAGCCTGTCCTGCGGAAAAGATCAGTGTACAATTGGTGCGGATATTATTTTCGGTAAACCATTTAATGGCCTTAACCCCATCCTTAATCATCGGAACTTTTACTACGATGTTGGGATGGATTGCAGCAAGTTTCTGCCCCTCCTCAATAATACCGGCAAAATCGGTAGAAAACACTTCGGCGCTTACATCGCCATCCACCATTTCGCAAATATCTTTATAATGCTTCATGATGGCAGCTTCACCCTTGATGCCTTCTTTGGCCATCAGCGAGGGGTTGGTTGTTACCCCGTCAAGAATTCCCAGATCATTTGCTTCTTTAATTTGGGCGAGGTTGGCTGTGTCGATAAAAAACTTCATATGATTATTACTATTTGAAATTTGAAAAAGGAATACTTATTTGCTTTTCTACTCCTGTTGGGGCAGAATTTTTTAACGCGGCTAAGATACTTGCTAATTCCGTTGGTTAATAAAAAACAAGGTCCATTTTTTCAACCTGTAATAATGCATATTGCTAAATGGCTAAGGGGCAAAAAAGCATACAGGTGAAGCTGAAACCCCATAATCCGGATAAGCTGTATTTAATTATCCCACTAAATTCCTGCGACCTTTAAGGAAAATTCTTTGAACCGGGTATTAGGTTGAAGTAAAACCATTGGAGCATTGCTTCGTCTAAAGATTCAGCAATATCTGATTGCCAAAAACAAATGATGTCCTGAAAAAATCCCGGAAAAAATGTTAAGGAAAGAAATTAAAA
>JALOMX010000106.1 GCA_025455245.1 Chitinophagaceae bacterium | reverse complement strand
CTGCACAAGCGATACGGCATAAAGAGGGTAGTGGTAAGCACTTATCAGAGCGTAACGGGTACGGGCGTAAAGGCCGTTAACCAGCTTATGAACGAACGCAGCGGAGTAGAGGGCGAAATGGCCTATAAGTATCCTATTGACCTGAACGTGATTCCCCAGATTGATGTTTTTCTCGATAACGGGTATACCAAAGAGGAAATGAAGATGGTGAACGA
The DNA here is from genome assembly GCA_025455245.1 of Chitinophagaceae bacterium. Taxonomy (GTDB): domain Bacteria; phylum Bacteroidota; class Bacteroidia; order Chitinophagales; family Chitinophagaceae; genus Phnomibacter. The sequence continues at coordinate 6,552 of JALOMX010000106.1, read as the reverse complement.
AACCAAAAAGATCATGGGCGATGACAGCATCAGGGTAACAGCCACTACGGTGCGCATACCTGTAATGGGCGGTCATAGTGAAAGCGTGAATATTGAATTTGAAAATGATTTTGATCTTGCTGAAGTGCGCGCCATTTTAGCCTCGTCGCCGGGTGTGGTTGTTGAAGACGACCCATCCAATGCCGTTTACCCCATGCCGCTGAATGCCCACGATAAAGATGAAACCTTTGTGGGCCGTATTCGCCGCGATGAAAGTCAGCCCAATACCCTGAACTGTTGGGTGGTAAGCGATAACCTGCGCAAAGGTGCCGCAACCAATGCCATTCAGATTGCTGAACATTTAATCGCAAAAGGGCTTCTGTAAACACAATAATATGGCAGCAGGATAGCTATTATCTTGCTGCCATTAATCATGTGTAACTTACAGAATAGTTAAACGGTAACGTGACTCCAGTTTTCGCCACGTTTAATCCTTGTTATGGCCATCTCACTTACACCGTATTTCTCGGCAATTTGCTTGTGCGTGAGTTTTCTTTTCGGGTTCTGAAGTTGCTTTTTGATTTGCTTTACTTCTGCAAGGGTAAGTTTCAATCCCTTTTTGATATTGGGAATTGCTTCCTCCATCCGCTTGCGGTAAGCCTTTACGGCAGGGCTTGTTTTATTATGCTCAGCAACCATTTCCTTGGTGGCCCATAACAGGTTTTCAGAACGGTTGTCCTGCTTTTTATAGTTTTTATGAATAACCTGTGTATGTTCTTTTGAAGGTTTTTTACAAAAGGCTTCTGCTACCATGCGGTGAAAAAGGAAGGCAACGTAGCTACCTTTGACGCGCAACCGGAGTACGCGGTAACCTTCTATTTCGGAACCCTTGAGTAATTCCCCGTCTTTTTCTACCGATTTAATGTAGCTTGCAACGCGACCCATATTACTTACGGCGTATTTACGTTGCATGGTTTCGTGGTTGTCAAATACCACTTGTTTCCATTTTTCTCCTGCGGTTTTAGTTATCATATGCTAACAGATTAAGATATTCTTCTTCCGTCAGGATGCGTATGGTAGGAATCTTTTTAGCTTTTTCCAGTTTGCTCCCCGCGTCCTCTCCAACAATCAGGTAATTCAACTTGCTACTAACTCCACTCAATATTTTTCCTCCTGCCTTTTCGGCCATGGCCTCAGCATCGCTACGTTTGAGCTTTGAAAGGGTCCCGGTAAACAAAAAGGTTTGTCCTTCCAGTTTTCCGCCTTCAACAGTCGTTTGTTCAGCTCTTCGCAAAGTTAAACCTAAATTTTCCAACTCTGCAAGCATTTGAATATTTTTTATATTTTGAAAAAATCCATATATGCTTGAAGCTACTTTGGGCCCAATATCCTCCAACTGCATCAATTGGTCAACCGTTAGTGCCTTTAGGTCAAGTAAATGAGTTATCCGTTGGGCGAGCATTTTTGCGGTTGTCTCACCAACGTGCCTTATGCCCAATCCATAAATGATGCGGTGAAGCGGTTGTGTTTTGGACTGCTCTATGGCAAGCCTGAGGTTCTCAACTGATTTTTTACCAAACCCTTCAAGAGTTGATATCCTGTCAAAATCGAGTTTGTATATTCCCGGAATGTCTTTCAGTAAGCCAAGTTCATAAAACCTGCGTACCTGTTGCTCGCCAAAACTCCGGATATCCAATGCATCCTTGCTTACAAAGTGAATGATGCGCTCCACTACCTGTGCCTCGCATTCCACATTTATACAGCGCCAAACAGCTTCATCGGCTTCTTTATACAAGGCACTTTGGCATACCGGGCAGGTTTGGGGAAATACAATTTCCTTTTCCGTACCTGTTCTCAGCTCGGCAACTGAACGTACAATCTGCGGAATAACATCACCCGCCCTTTCAACCACCACCGTATCGCCAAGTTTCAGGTCTTTTTCTTTGATATAATCCTCGTTGTGAATACTGATGCTGCCCACAGTTACTCCGCCAATGCCCACAGGATCGATTTTGGCCACAGGGGTAACCGCACCTGTCCTGCCTACCTGGAACTCTACACCCCTAAGCCTGCTTGTTCCTTGCCGGGCTTTGAATTTATAGGCGATTGCCCATCTTGGATGGTGGGTGGTCATGCCAAGTTGGTCCTGTTGGTCAAGATTGTTCACTTTTACCACCATGCCGTCTATTTCGTATGGCAGATCGTCTCTTTTGGCTTCATACAGGTTACAGTGGTCAATAACGCCTTCAATGCCTGCAGAGACCTTCATTTCATGTACCGGGCTCCTGAAGCCGCAATCCCACAGCATTTGAAGCATTCCGGAGTGGGTAGTGGGAATTTTTGAAATTCCAAAATTTGAAACTCCAAATTCCAAAGGGGCTTCGGTGCTATCTTCTTTGAGTATGTTTTTGGAATTTGGGATTTGACTATTGGAATTTGGAATTTGTGTATTTGAAATTTGGCTCACATAACTTACATGGTACAAAAAGGCTTCTAATTTCCTTCGTCCTACTTCTGCCGGGTCTTTCATCCTAAGGGTACCTGCGGCAGCATTGCGTGGATTTGCAAGCGGGGGCTGACCGTTTTCCATGAGTTGCAGATTAAAGCCTTCAAAGGCTTTTTTGGTCATCACTACTTCTCCCCTGATCTCAATGGATTGAATACCGTAGCGGCTAAAAGGTGCCCGGAGGGGCAGGTTACGGATTTGCCTGCTGTTTACGGTAATATCATCACCCTGCACGCCATCGCCTCTCGTGGCGCTGCGTACCAAAACATCATTTTCGTAAATAATGCTGATGCTTGCCCCATCGTATTTAGGTTCAATGCAATACTCAATCATGGAATTACCGGCAAGTTCTTTGGCTTTTCTGTCCCAGTCATACAGGTCGGATGCATTGTAACTGTTATCGAGGCTGAGCATCGGTACAAGGTGGGTTACCGTAGCAAACTGAGTGTTGAGGCTTTTGCCAACCCTTTGGGTCGGACTATCCGGGGTTACAGATCCCGGGTTTGCTTTTTCCCATGCTTCCAGCATTTTATACAACCGGTCATATTCCGGATCGGTAATAAGCGCACGGTCTAAGTGGTAATACTGATATTCATGAAACCTCAGTACATCCCTTAAAATTTCTGCCTCCGCCGGCGAACCGGGGCTCTTTTCCTCCATCAGCCAAAAACGGGTTTTTTCCATCCATTCCTGAATATGGGCGTAGTCTGTCATACTGAAAAAATAAAATTTGGTGAAACAGGCATGCAAACTAAAGTATCCCCCAAAATGGAGGGTGGAAAATTTTTTTATGAAATATGTAATATTTACACATTGTTTCTATATTTGCTCTCCCAATCTGTTATTAAAGCTTCGCCATTACGACACATTTTATGCAAAAAGCGGCTGCCATACCGAATTCGTCAACCGGTCTGATCAAGGATATGGATCTATTGGTTGAGAGTTACCCCAAGGTTGCCCTAACGGTAGATTGCGTTATTTTTGGTTTTGAGGATAACAAGCTCAAGGTACTGCTGATCCGAAGCGACATTGATATGTATAAAGATGAATGGTCGCTGCTCGGAGATTTTGCTAAAGAATCGGAATCCCTTGAAGAAGCTGCCTACAGGGTGCTCAGGCAAAGGACAGGCATGCAAAATGTTTACCTTGATCAGGTCCACACATTCAGTAACCCTAACAGGCACCCCGGCGGCAGGGTAATTACCGTTGCTTATTGTTCTTTGCTCAATATCAGGCATCATCAGCTTCAGATTACTGATAACGAATTGCACTGGCATAATGTAAATGACCTTGACAGCATGGCATTTGATCATCTTGAAATATTGACCAAATGCTATTCCTGGCTGCAAAAGCGTATTCAGGAGCACCCCCTTGGTTTTAACCTTCTACCCGAAAAATTCTCCCTGCGCGAACTACAGAATCTTTATGAAGCCATATTGAACGTTGAACTTGATCGCCGGAATTTCAGGAAAAAGTTCTTTTCCATGGATTTTTTGATTGATACCGGAGAACTTGAAGAGGATGTAAAGCATCGTCCGGGCAAGTTGTATCAGTTCAACTTTGAAAAATACGAGAAGAACAAAAGGAAGTGGGTGGGAATTGACTTTTAGGCAGGAAATTATCCGTGTTTGTTTAAGATAAATGACAAAAATCAGCGAATCATAATAAAAAAATGCATCCCTTTGCGTAAAAAGTACACATATTTGAATCACAAAGCGCAAATGATTGCATCTTTTGATCTTCAAACTAACTAAAGCTATATGAAAATCAGACTCACGGTTTTATTGGTGGTATGTGTACTGTTTACCAAAGCACAGGTTTTGAGCTGGACCCCGGAATTTTTTGGGGAAAATGGCACTATTACCATAACAATGGATGCCAATTTCGGCAATAAGGGCCTGCTTGGTCATTCTGACACCAATGTGTATGTGCATACCGGTGTTATTACCAATCTCAGTGCAAACGCTACTAACTGGAGATATGTAAAGTTCAATCAGAATTTTACAACCACCAATCCTGCGTTGAAAGCTACCCCTTTAGGCAATAACAAATGGACTTTCAATATTGCGAACATCCGTGCATACTATGGTGTTCCCGCCGGTGAAACCATTCAAAAAATTGCCATTCTTTTCAGGAGCGGCAATGGTTCAAGGGTTCAGCGCAATTTTGATGGAAGCGACATGTACATTCCGGTTACAGCGGACCCTTCGGCAAGGGCCGTTCGCATTACCAACCCTTTTAAAGAACCCACCTTTGTTCCGGTAGTACAGGGAATCTGTAAGAATGTAGGTGAATCCATGCCTATTTCGGCAGCAGCAAGCGTGTCTTCAAATCTGAAAATATTTTTCAATGGCGCCCTGGTTAATTCAGCCACCGGAACAACAGTTTCCGGTAACGTAAATATCAGTCAGCCGGGTTTGCAAAGAATTATCGCCGTTGCCGAACAGGCTTCATTCGCGAATGTACTCACCTTCAACGGAAATGGAAACTGGTCGAATACTGCTAACTGGGCAGGTGGAAATGCCCCCGGTGCAGTCATTCCTTCCGGAACAGAAGTAGTTATCAATCCTTCCCCCGGCGGTACCTGTATCCTGGATGCCAATACTACTTCAGTAACCTTTTCACCGGGTTCGAAACTCACCGTTGCAAACAATGCAAGTTTTTCCCTGATCGGAAACCTGAATTTACCTGCTCCTGTAAACGTGGTGAGCGATACACTTGAGTTTTTTGTAGCGGCTCCAACAGAGGTTGCTCCTATTCCCGGAGGCGTTGCCATAAACGGTGCCACTTACTCACCTGATGGAACTTCGGCAACCCTTGTTTTGTATGCTCCCAACAAGAATAACATTGTGGTAAAGGGCGACTTTAATGACTGGAAAAGTGATCTGGCATATCAAATGAAACGTACGCCTGACGGGCTTCGCTACTGGGTAACGATCAACGGATTGACGCCGGGACAAGAGTATGCCTATCAGTATGTAATTGATTGTAACCTTACGGTTGCCGACTACAATTCGGAAAAAATCCTGGATCCATGGAATGACCCGCAAATACCTGCTGAAACCTATCCCAACCTGAAGCCTTATCCTACCGGAAAAGCAACTGATATTGTGAGTGTGCTTCAGCCCGGCAAACCCGGTTACAACTGGGCCTATCCCAATTTCCAAAGGCCGGATAAGCGTAATACCGTGCATTATGAATTGCTGATCCGCGATTATGCACAGCCTTCAAATTTCCAAACCATCATAGATAGTTTACCCATTCTGGCATCTCTTGGTATTAATACCTTGAAATTAATGCCAGTCACCGAGTTTGAAAACAACAACAGTTGGGGCTACAACCCGAGCTTCATGTTTGCTGTGGACAAAGCATATGGAACTGAAAATAAATTGCGTGAATTAATAGACAGTTGCCATGGCCGCGGTATTGCTGTGGTACTCGATATGGTATTGAACCATCAGTTTGGCCAAAGCCCCATGGTGCGCATGTATTGGAATTCGGCTACCAACAAGCCTGCAGCCAACAGCCCATGGTTCAATCAGGATGCAACCCATCCGTTTAATGTAGGATTTGACATGAACCATGAAGCGCCTGCTACCATTGAGTTTGTTGAGCGTGTAATGCAGCATTGGCTGGTTAACTTTAAAATTGATGGTTTCCGCTGGGATTTAAGTAAAGGCTTTACCCAGCGCAATAATCCCAATGATGTGGAAGCATGGAGTGCTTATGATGAGAGCAGGGTAAATATCTGGAGAAGAATCTATAATCAAAGTCAGGCAATTGCCCCAGGTTGTTATATGATATTGGAACATCTTGGAAGTGATAATGAAGAGGCTGAACTGGCAAATATTGGCATGCTGCTATGGGGTAAAATGACGAACGAGTTTAACGAGGCTAGTATGGGCTACCTGGCAAATTCCAATTTTGAAAGGGCTTACCATACCACCCGTTGGTCTCCTTCTAATCCTTCCAAGCCTGAATTTAATGCAAACAATACGCCACATTTGCTGGCCTATGCCGAAAGCCATGATGAAGAAAGGTTGATGTATAAAAACAGAAGGTTTGGC
>JALOMX010000414.1 GCA_025455245.1 Chitinophagaceae bacterium | reverse complement strand
GCACATTGCCATCTCGAACTCAGCCATCTTAAAGGGCATATTCCCCCACATACGGGTATGGTTGATTTTTTGCTTCAGGTAATGCAATTGCGGCGCTTCAGGATGGAGGAAAAACTGAAATCCATGGATGCTGCACTTGCCGAAATGAAGGCAAACGGCGTGGTTGCCGTGGGCGATATCAGCAATGGTACCGATAGCATTGGCCCAAAGCTTTCTTCCGATATTTATTTCCATAATTTCATTGAGATTACGGGGTTTGTACCTGTTACCATGCAACAGCGGTGGGAGGCAGGGGCAGAGGTCGCCAACGCTTTTCTGGAAGCATTTCCCCCTGAACAGGTTACAATCACCCCACATGCGCCGTACTCTGTAAGCGTGGCATTACTAAAGGCTGCCATGGAAAATGCCCCGGGAAAAACGCTTAGCATCCATCTGATGGAAAGCGAAGATGAGATAGCTTTTTTTAGGGAAAAGCAAGGCGACTTTAACCGGCTCTACGCCCTGCTTGGTATCAACATTGATTTTTTTAAACCCACCGGTACTAACCCGCTCAGGTTTTTGTGGCCGCATATAAAAGCGCACAAACCCTGGCTTTGGGTACATAATACCGAGGTAAGCCTGCACGACCTGCAATGGCTTGATGAACAGGGAATAGACTGGAACAACATTTTTTTCTGCCTTTGCCCCGGAGCAAATCAGTACATCAATTTTGCAACGCCTGCCATTCACCGTTTTCGCAGTCAGATACCCATGCAATTGTGTCTTGGTACCGACAGTCTTGCCGGAAATTACTACCTGAATCCAATGTATGAAATGCGCCTGATGCAAAAGCACGGGAGGCTGAATGACCTTGGCTATTTGATTGCCATGGCAACATACAACGGTGCAAAAGCCCTTTCCATTGAAAAAACCTTCGGAAGTTTTGAACCCGGAAAAAAACCCGGACTTGTTTTGCTGAAAGGTATTGACGGGGACACCATTTTACCAAAATCAGGGGTTCAAAGGATTTTGTAATTATCCTTCTTTTCCAAAAACGGAAAACGCAGGCCCGGGGTTGCCTTGTTTAACCCGGTTTTCAGCATAAAATTTTTCGGAAAGCCCTATCATTTCAAATAATGCAGACTTAATTCTTTTTTCTTCATCAAAAACAAGCAGATGCCCTCTGTTGGGAATCATCCGGATGGAAAGGCTTTGACTGCCGGTAATCCTCTTTTTGGCAAAAAGCGCATTGGTCGTATAGATGAGGTCATCATTTTTTCCCTGAAAATAAATCACCGGTACTTTTATTTCATCCCACCGGTTTTTCATTTTCATCAGTTCGGCTTCGTGGGTAAATTTTTCGACATTGGCGCTGTGCAGCATACGTGGTTGTGCCCATGTAAAAAAGGGCGATTCCAACACATAACTGATCGCATAGGTTTTTTCTTCTCCCGGAGCAAGTGCCGGTGCAATCAGCAGTAAGCCATCGGCAAGTTTTGGATAATCCATAATCAGACGCGATGCAACCGGTGTGCCATAACTTGCCCCAACCACCACTACCGGCCCAGACCCTTTGTTCAGGCTGTCAAGTATGGGGGCTATCATGGCGGCTTGTTTTCCAATATCCGGTTCGGGCTCTCCAAAACCACTATATCCGTATCCCGGCCTGTCTACCGCAATAAGATTGGCAAGTTTACGAAGGGAAGTATCGCTCAGGAAATGCCTGTAATAACCACTCGAACTCGGGGCGCCGTGAATAAAAAGGATGATCGGTTTGGAAGGATCGTTACCTGTAGAAATATATCGCATTTGCCTGCCAAGCGCTTCATAATAGGTAATGTTGATGGGCAGTTTATGTCTTGCATAGTGATTCCTGATTTCTTCATCCGTGCTGCGGAATTGGATAAACCGGTCTGCAATCAATAACGAGGCAATGAGGAACAAATAGGTCCCTAAAGTGATCTTGAGTATCCGTATGCTTATTTTCTTTGCCTTCGTCATATTTCTATAAACTTAGTCATGACAAACAAATAAACTGATTAGCTGTTCGCACCGGAAAATTATTTTAGCAATTTGTATGTTTCTGTCGGGTTTAGATTTTTACAAAATCACCTCTTTCAGAAAAGCTTTTCGATACGCGCCATAATTCAGAAAAATACTCGTCAAAGCATTACCACATTAAATTTGAAATGAAGATGAATAAACTCATGCCAAAGATTTTTTATCTATTACTCATCCTCTTGTCGGGGACTGTAGTTGCTCAGCAAACCCAAAAGCCGCCTTTGCATGGAAAAAACTGGATGGCCATTACCGGAAAGCCATTGGCTGCAACGGCAGGCGCCACCATATTTGCCAAAGGCGGAAATGCCGTAGATGCTGCCTGTGCTATGTTGGCAGCTACCTGTACCATGTGGGATGTGCTGAGTTGGGGCGGCGAAACGCAAGCCATTATTTACAATCCTAAAACCGGTAAGGTAATTGGCCTGAATGCGTTGGGAGTGGCGCCTACCGGAGCAACCGTTGAGTTTTTCAAATCGAAAGGATACAACTTTCCGCCGCAGTATGGTCCGCTTGCTGCGGTTACGCCCGGGACTCCCGGAGGAATATGTTTTATGCTTGCCGAGTATGGCACCCTTAGCCTGAAGGAAGTATTGGCACCTGCCATGGAACTGGCCGCAGGTTATCCTATTGATGCACAAACGGCCAATAGCATTGAACGACAAAAAGCAAGAATCAAGCAGTGGCCTTACAGCAAAAAAGTTTTTCTGCCACATGAAGGTCAGCGAAGGGAAGCCCCCGAGCCGGGAGAGATATTTGTCCAGCAGGACCTCCTGAATACCCTGAACAAAATGGTAGAAGCCGAACAGGAAGCACTTAAGAAAAAGAAAACACGCAAGGAAGCCATTATGGCTGCATATGACCGGTTTTACAAAGGGGATATTGCCGATGAAATTGTAAGGGGAACCCGCGAACAGGGGGGATTGTTTACAAAGGAAGATCTTGCCAACTGGAAACCCTACTGGGAAGAAACACTGACTACCTCTTATAAAGGTATTGAAGTGCACAAACTTCAGGGATGGACACAAGGCCCCATGCTGTTGCAATCTTTAAATATCCTTGAAAACTTCGACCTGAAGGCCATGGGATATAACAGTACCCGCTACCTGCATACCCTTTACCAAACACTGAACATGACATTTGCAGACCGCGATTTTTATTATGGTGATCCATATTATTCTCCTGCAGAGCCTATGAAAGGGCTTCTGAGCAAGGAATATGCCAAAGAAAGGGCAAAGCAGATAAGCTATGAGCGCAACAATCCGGTTTCCTCGCCCGGTGATCCTTATTCTTTTATGGGTCAAACCAATCCATACCTTGAAATACTTAAACAGCGGGGCTTTCCGGCATTTACTGACAGCGG
>JALOMX010000105.1 GCA_025455245.1 Chitinophagaceae bacterium | reverse complement strand
CAATTAGAATTGTAAGTGGAAGTGGCAACTTCAATGTAATATGGCGTGGTGGAGACAGGAGGTGGTACGAATTAATACCATCCCAATCATCAACCTTTAACCCACAGTTTCAATTTGGAAATAAACGTGGTTTCAGCATTGATTCTATGATGCTCATTGTAACTCCCGTTGGTAATGGCACGTGGGATATTATACCTTCTGTAGGTTCCACTGAGGTATCGCCGACAGATGTCAGGGCTACCATAAAATTTACAGATGCTACCCGCATTACAAGTGCCAACTTCAATACCACCACCTCAAGAAGGAAGAGCTACTTTTACTTTGTTTTGTACCGGATCAATTGATAACCCTTAGTCATGCCGATGAAATAATCGTTGAGGGTTCGTACAGGCAATCTGCTTTACAGCATGCAGCCAATTCCGGAATGCACATTCACCTTGTTGCCGGGACTTAACCTTCAAGCTTTCAATCGCAGTATTTCAGGCTTTTGCCATAAACTCAATATTATCAATGCAAAAGGCCGGAATTACCCGGCCTTTTGCTATTCCATTGAGTTCCCAGATGGGCACCCAAAAGTTTTTAAACTGTTTTATTCTTCTTCATCAAAGCTCATCACTTCGCGGGCAGTGGTCAGCAGGTCATATTCCTCCTTATTACCCACGATCATTCCATCGAAATCGCGAAGACCTGTACCGGCAGGGATGAGGTGACCGGTGATAACGTTCTCCTTCAAACCAACCATATCATCACGCTTGCCGTGGATGGCAGCCGTACTCAATACTTTGGTTGTTTCCTGGAATGAAGCGGCCGAGATCCAGCTTTGCACACCAAGCGAAGCTTTGGTAATACCCAACAGTACCGGCCTTGCTGTAGCAGGATTTGCATCCCGAACTTCTACGAGCGGTAAATCGCTGCGGCGGAGATAGCTGTTTTCTTCACGAAGTTCACGAACGCTTACTATCTGTCCGGGGCGGAATTTGCTGCTGCCGCCGGGTTCGGTAACTATTTTCTTATCGAAAATACGGTCGTTCTCTTCAATGAAATCGAACCTGTCTTCAAGGTCTTCTTCAAGGAACCTTGTATCACCGGCATCCACAATTTCAACCTTCTTCATCATCTGACGAACGATAACTTCAATATGCTTGTCGTTGATCTTTACACCTTGTAAGCGATAAACTTCCTGAATTTCATTTACCACATATTCCTGAACAGCGAAAGGACCCTTGATCGAGAGAATATCTGCCGGTGAAATGGCTCCATCACTCAGCGGTGAACCGGCCTTTACAAAGTCACCATCCTGTGCCAAAATCTGACGGGTAAGCGGAACAAGGTACTTTTTGGTTACACCATCTTTACTTTCTACCACAATCTCACGATTTCCACGCTTAACCGCACCAAAGGTTACCACACCATCAATTTCACTCACGATAGCAGGATTGCTCGGGTTACGGGCTTCAAACAATTCAGTTACCCGGGGAAGACCACCGGTAATATCGCGAAGCTTACCTAATACCCTTGGGATTTTTGCCAAAACCATACCGGAAGTAACCTCACCACCTTCTTCAACTACAATGTGCGAACCCACCGGCAGGTTATATACTTTTCTTTCTTTCCCCTCAACAACCAACGCCGGAATTTTGGTCTTGTCCTTCGTTTCAATGACTACCTTTTCGCGGTGACCGGTTTGATCATCAACCTGCTCACGGAAAGTAATACCATCAATGATGTTTTCAAAAGAAAGTGTACCGGCGTGTTCAGCAACAATTACGTTGTTGAAAGGGTCCCAGCTACAAATAAGATCTCCCTTTTTTATTTGCTGACCATTCTTAATGGCAAGGATTGAACCGTAAGGAATATTATTTGTGATCAGAAGCCTGTCATTCTTTTCATCCATGATACGCAATTCACCGGTACGGCCAATTACGATCTGAACTTTCTCACCATTGGCATTGGTTCCTGTTACAGAACGAACACCATCGAATTGAACCGTTCCGTCAAATTTGGCATTCATGGTACTTTCAACCGATGCAGAACCCGCAACACCACCCACGTGGAAGGTACGAAGGGTAAGCTGTGTACCCGGTTCACCGATGGATTGAGCTGCGATGATACCTACCGCATCACCTTTTTGTGCCGTGTAACCTGTTGCAAGGTTTTTGCCGTAACATTTTACACAAACACCTCTTTTGCTTTCGCAGGTAAGTACCGAACGGATTTCAACTATTTCGATTCCACTATCTTCAATACGCTGAGCAACATCCTCGGTTATTTCTTCACCGGCCCCAACGATAAGCTCATCACTTATGGGATCAAATACATTGTGAAGCGAAGTACGTCCAAGGATACGATCGTACAATGGTTCTACTATGTCCTCATTATCTTTCAGTGCAGAGGTGGCAATACCACGAAGGGTTCCGCAATCTTCCTCTGAAATAACCACATCCTGTGCAACGTCAACCAAACGACGGGTCAGGTAACCGGCATCGGCCGTTTTAAGGGCGGTATCGGCAAGACCTTTACGGGCACCGTGTGTAGAAATGAAGTAATCCAATACGTTCAATCCTCCCTTAAAGTTAGACAGGATCGGGTTTTCAATGATCTCGCTTCCGGTGCTGCCACTCTTACGAGGCTTGGCCATCAGACCACGGATACCGGCGAGCTGCTTAACCTGCTGCTTGCTACCACGAGCGCCCGAGTCGAGCATCATGTACACAGAGTTGAAGCCCTGCTTATCGGTAGCCATTTCGCGGATCAAAGTTTCAGTAATACGGGTATCCACACGACTCCAGATATCAATGATCTGGTTATATCGTTCGTTGTTGGTAATAAGACCCATATTATAGTTATCCCAAACCTCATCAACTTCAGACTTTGCATTATCGAGCAATTCCTGTTTGATGTCCGGGATAATCAGGTCATTGATGCTGAAGGAAAGACCGCCTTTAAAGGCCATACGGAAACCAAGTGTCTTGATATCATCAAGGAATTTGGCAGCTTTGGGCACATCGGTGAATTTTACGATGTTACCGATAATTTCCCGAAGGCTCTTCTTGGTAAGCAATTGGTTAACAAAACCAACTTCTGCAGGCACATGCTGATTAAACAGTACACGGCCTACGGTAGTATCTATAAGTTGCTTTTCAAGTTCACCATTCTTATTGCGCACATTTGTACGAACCTTTATACCTGCATGAAGGTCAAGCCTCTTTTCATTGTAGGCAATTACAACCTCCTCCATGCTATAGAAAACCTTGCCTTCACCTTTTACAGGCTCGGATTCTGTGCTTTTCTTTCCTTTTGAAATATAGTATAGCCCCAATACCATGTCCTGAGAAGGAAGGGTAATAGGTGTACCATTTTGCGGGTTCAAAATGTTATGGCTTGAAAGCATCAATAATTGCGCTTCAAGAATGGCTGCATGGCTCAAAGGGACGTGAACAGCCATCTGGTCACCATCGAAGTCGGCGTTGAAGGCCGAGGTAACAAGCGGGTGCAACTGTATAGCCTTTCCTTCAATCAACCTCGGCTGGAAGGCCTGGATTGAAAGCCGGTGCAGCGTTGGGGCACGGTTCAGGAGAACAGGGTGACCCTTCAGAATATTTTCGAGAATGTCCCAAACCACGGCTTCCTTACGGTCAACGAGTTTGCGGGCACTCTTTACAGTTTTTACGATACCGCGCTCAATAAGCTTACGGATAATGAATGGTTTGAACAATTCGGCTGCCATGTCCTTCGGAAGGCCGCACTCGTGCAATTTCAGTTCGGGGCCTACTACAATTACCGAACGACCGGAATAGTCAACACGCTTACCGAGGAGGTTCTGACGGAAACGTCCCTGTTTACCTTTCAGTACATCGGAGAGGGACTTCAGGGCGCGACCACCTTCAGCCTTTACGGCATTAGATTTACGGCTGTTATCAAAAAGGCTGTCGATAGCCTCCTGCAGCATACGCTTTTCATTTCGCAGGATCACCTCGGGTGCCTTAATTTCCAAAAGACGCTTCAGGCGGTTGTTGCGGATAATTACCCTACGGTAAAGATCGTTCAGGTCTGAAGACGCAAAACGACCACCATCGAGGGGAACAAGCGGGCGAAGTTCAGGTGGAATAACAGGGATATATTGCATGACCATCCATTCGGGACGGTTACCGATGCGGGCGCTGCTATCACGGAAAGCCTCTACAACGCTCAGACGCTTCAACGCATCTGCACGGCGTTGCTGACTTGTTTCGTTGGCGGCAGCGTTCCGAAGGTCGTAGCTGAGTTGGTCAAGTTCAAGACGGGAAAGCAGTTCCTGAACGGCTTCTGCCCCCATTTTGGCAACAAATTTGTTGGGGTCGTCATCAGGCAACATTTGGTTGTCTTTGGGAAGCGCATCCAAAATATCGAGGTACTCTTCTTCTGTCAGAAGATCTCCGTAATTCTGCCCTTTGTCGGCACGGATACCCGGCTGAATCACCACAAAACGTTCGTAATAAACAATGGTTTCAAGCTTCTTGGAACTCATCCCAAGCAGGTAGCCAATTTTGTTTGGAAGGCTCTTAAAGTACCAGATATGCACAACAGGAACCACCAGTTTAATATGGCCCATGCGCTCACGGCGTACTTTCTTTTCAGTTACTTCCACCCCGCAGCGGTCGCAAACGATACCCTTATAACGGATGCGCTTGTATTTTCCGCAGGCACATTCAAAGTCTTTTACCGGACCAAAAATGCGCTCACAAAACAAACCATCACGTTCCGGTTTGTAAGTACGGTAGTTGATGGTTTCGGGCTTCAAAACTTCACCGTGGCTGCGCTCCAAAATGCTGTCGGGGCTTGCCAGGCTGATGGTAATACTCGAAAAATTCGACTTGGGCCTGTTGTCTTTTTTGATCGCCATAATATCTGTTGCGTGTTAAATTTTTTATACAGAACTCCTAACCAGTTCCGGCAAATAGCTATTTCTCACCGGTCAGACCGATGAAAACATATTGAAAATCAATGTTTTAAAATGAGAAAATGCCAAATCACCGAAAATATGGGTTGGCAAAGGTAAGGTTTATTTAATAATGTAAAAATTCTAAAATCAAGCAGAATTTATACCCTGCTGTTAATAAAAAAACAAATCGGCAATAACAAAGGCAGCAAATACCACACTCGCTATTCCATTGGCGGTCATAAATGCAATATTTACTTTACTAAGGTCATCGGGTTTTACAATGCTATGCTGATAAAAAAGCATGGCAACAAACACCCCTACCCCAACCCAATACAACAACCCAAAACCACCCACGAACCCGGCTGTAACCACACAGACAGCAGAAAGCACATGCAAAATCCTGCTTACACCGAGTGCTTTAGCTGTACCCAACGCAACCGGTATACTGAACAGATTTTGACTACGGTCGAAGACTTCATCCTGCAGGGCAAAAATGATATCGAAGCCACTAACCCAAAACAACACAGTGAAGGAAAACAGGATGGGAAGAAAGGCAAATTGACCGGTAACAGCAAGATAAGCACCGATGGGAGCAAGACTAAGGCCTAAACCTAAAACAAGGTGACAAAGCGGGGTAAACCTTTTGGTGTAACTGTAAAAAAGTATAACAAACAGTGCTACCGGACTAAGGGCAAAACAAAGCGGGTTGATAAACCAGGTGGCTACGATAAAAAGGATACAATTTATAATGGTAAACCTGAGTGCACTGCCTGCACCAATGATGCCGGCCGGTATTTCGCGGATAGCGGTTCGGGGGTTTTGCGCATCAAAATGCCTGTCAAGGTAGCGGTTGAAGGCCATGGCGGCAGAACGGGCGGTGACCATGCAAATGATAACAAGTACAAACTTAAATGAATAATCACCCCAATCCACCCAATTTGTCAAGTCATTGCTCCACCCCAATTCCTTATTCAGATTCCATTGCTCATGTTCTGTCCTTTTGAATACCGCAATAAAAAAACCAATCAAATCAAAGGGCATAGCAAAAATGGTATGCGAGAATTTTATTAGTGATAGGTAATTTTTAACAGTAGCCATGGGCTTATTTTCCTATTCGTTAAAGGCGATAATATTTATTTCCTTGATTTTAAATAACTCCTTATCCGCTGTTAATAGTGGTAAATTATGTAAATAACATGTTGCAGCAATAATTGCGTCAGGAAGTTTAATGCTATATGACTTCCTGAACATGGCCGCTCTTTTTGCTATTTCATTGTTTGTATGGATAATTATCAAATTATCCAGCAAAGAATTGATAATAGATTGCTCAGCCTTTGAAAATTTTTTCCAGGAAAGTATTTCAACCTGATTTATAACTGAAATGTAAATGATTGCACCATCAACTAAAAAGGATACGTCTTCTGAACCCTCCAATAGAAATTGAAAAATATTGGTATCCACCAAAATCCTAATCCCACTCATCACGGATTTTTCTTTGGTTGTTAACAGGCTTACCACCAATTTTCATTTTCCCTAAAAACATAGCCGCCGGAAACCCTGAAGTTTGTTTAACTAAAGACCGGGAAATCTTCTTTGATATTTCCTTGCCTTTGTCTTTTTTATTAATACTTATTATTACACCCATTTGAATAATTTCCGTAAAGTTAATAATTGTTTATCCGTATTTATTTACCAGAAAGTATCAATCTATTCTTTTCAGTGAGCTAATAAACCAAATTACAATCCCCGCAGCAACGCTCACATTCAGCGAGTGCTTGGTACCATACTGCGGAATTTCTATGGCCCCATCGCACAGGGCTAATACTTCGTCCTGAACACCCTCTACTTCGTTGCCGAAAACAACAGCTATTTTACCGGAAAGGTTTTGGGATGATAATGTATCAAGCATCATTCCCCCTTCCGCCTGCTCAACTGCCCAGATTCCGTAACCTTCATTTTT
>JALOMX010000104.1 GCA_025455245.1 Chitinophagaceae bacterium | reverse complement strand
AAATGAATACTTCATCCGGACGTAACTATGTTATCGGTCCCTTTAATCAGATTGTTACCCTGAGCGGACTATCTCTAAAAGGTCCGCTTCCGGATGACCAATTGCAGATTATATCCAATGGCGGTGTCATTATTAATGACGGGATTATCGAAAAGATTGGGAATTTTGAAGACCTCCGTTCCTTTTATAGCCACCTTCCTGTTGAACTGATTTCAGGGCCTGCAGTATTACTGCCTTCTATGGTGGATTGCCACACGCATATTTGTTATGCCGGATCAAGGGCGCAGGACTATAATTTAAAGCTGCAAGGTTTTTCCTACGTGGATATTGCGAAACAAGGCGGCGGCATCTGGCGAACTGTATTAAGTACAAGGGATGCGGATGAACAAACGTTGACAGAAGGGATCCTTGCACGGGTTGAAAGACACCTGAAGCAAGGGGTTACTACCATTGAAATAAAAAGCGGTTATGGATTGAGTGGCCCACATGAATTAAAAATGCTCAGGGCCATTCATTCCGCATCTTCTCAAAGTAAAGCATCGTTGGTACCTACCTTTCTTGGGGCCCATACAGTACCACACGATTTTGATGGCAGTCCAAAGGATTATTTGTACTACCTGAGTACCATGGTTTTGCCTCTTATTGCCAAAGAGAAGCTTTGCAACCGGGTTGATATTTTTATTGAAGAAACAGCCTTTGGAGAACCGGAAGCGGAGCAATACCTTGAGCATGCAAAAAAATACGGGTTCGATCTGACAGTTCATGCAGATCAGTTTACAGCAGGAGGGTCAGAGGTTGCCGTAAAGCTTGGGGCCCTCAGTGCAGATCATCTTGAAGCTTCCGGTGACAGAGAAATTGAAATGTTGTCAAAAAGCAATACGGTTGCGGTGGTTTTGCCCGGCGCCTCTCTTGGTCTCGGGATAGGATTTGCGCCTGCGCGGCAATTGCTGGATGCAGGCTGTTGTTTGGCTATTGCAAGCGATTGGAACCCCGGGAGCGCGCCCATGGGGGATATTTTGCTTCAGGCTGCGGTTATGGGCATGTATGAAAAGCTCTCGGCAGCCGAAACTTTTTCAGGGCTTACCTTCAGGGCAGCCGCAGCCCTTGGTTTGCATGACAGAGGAAAAATTGAGGTTGGTTATAAAGCCCATTTGATGGCTTTTCCAACTTCCGACTATCGCGAAATACTATACCATCAGGGGAGCATGAAACCCTTCAACGTATGGTGCTGATTTTACCAGTGCAGCCATTGTTTTTTGTACCTTTATGACCATTTAAAAATTAGACCATGGCCTTTTACCGAAAAACACCTACCGAAACCTGGAGTGGCAGGATCGATGGCAACGAACAGGACCTGCTGCGCTGGCATCAGATCATTCAGATCTGTGAACCGGAAAATCTCCCAACACTTTCAAACGGCATGCAGGGTATTTGTATCATGGGATTTTGTTCTGATGAAGGTGTGCGCCGGAATAAAGGAAGAACAGGGGCCGCTGCTGCACCGGAAGTAATCAGGAAATGCTGTTCTAATTTTCCCATGATTGCCGAGCATATAATTATGGCCGATGCGGGAGACGTGGTTTGTGCCGATGGTCAACTGGAAGCAGCACAAAACCTGATGGCTGAAAAACTAAAACTGGTAAGGAATGCAGGTTATTTACCCATCGTTTTGGGTGGAGGCCACGAAACGGCTTATTGCAGTTACCTTGCCCTGGGACAAATACCCAAAAAAGGTGAACTTGGTATCATCAATTTTGATGCTCATTTTGATCTCAGGAGCATTGATCCGGCTATTGGTCATACTTCGGGTACATGGGTATGGCAAATAACAGAAGATTGCAAGCAGAAAAAGATTCCGCTTCATTACCTGGTCATGGGAATTCAGCAATATGGCAACACCAAAAGATTATTTGAATATGCGGAAGAATTGGGTGCACCCTATTTCCTTGCAGAAGAATTTACCAATGATCAGCTTCACCACATGTTGAATGCCATTAATGGTGTACTTGCCAACTCAAACAGTATTCAGCTATCCGTGGATATGGATGTGTTTGCATCACCTTTTGCGCCCGGGGTCAGCGCTCCTGCTTTCAATGGGATTGCTCCGAATGCCATGTTTAAAAGATTGCTCAGGCATATCATTCTCAGCGGTAAGGTCAGCACCGTTGATATCAGCGAAGTTAACCCCATGTTCGATGTTGATAATCGTACCGCAAGGCTCGCCTCTGCATTTGTTTTCGATATTGTTCAGGCTGCAGATATCAATGCGGAGTATCCGGGTTAGCCTGGAAAAAGGGAAGAAGCACATCCTTCATTTGTTGCGGTAAAGTAGTTCTCCGCATGGTCGCCATTTCCATAAAATACAAGGTCACTATGCTTGTGGTGCAGAGTTCCCCGGTTTCATTGGTGATTTCTCCGTGAAAAACAATTTTATGGTGAAGGGGCAACTCCCTCAGGGTAATGGTTACCTTGATAAGGTCGTCGTACTTAACAGGGCGAAGGAATTTGGTATGTAAATCAACAACCGGGAGAATGATACCCATTTCCTCCATGGATTTGTAGGTAAATCCAAGGTGCCTGAATGCTTCCGTACGGGCAATTTCAAAAAATTGGGCATAATGCCCGTGATAGACAACGCCCATCTGATCGGTTAGGGCATAATGGATCCGGATTGGTGTGCTGTAAGAAAACATGTCAATATGCTTTTATTTTATGGGCTATCATGATCATCCTTGGTACTTTCCGTACATGGTATGATTGAAGATTGTAATCACCGAAAACTTCACGGATCTGCATTCCCTGGTAAGCGAGCATATCCGTAAAATCACCAAGGGAAAACTTGGCTACTTTTTCGAGGTAAACATGCGGTTCATTAAAATCATCATGCTCTACTTCAATTTTTTTGTAAAAATGATGTTCATCCATCCACTTGGTAATATGAAAGTTGTAGTCATCCACTTCAACATCCCATTCATGAACAAAGTGGTCCTCGGCATAGTGAACATTGAGATAGTCAATGACAAGCGTACCATTCAGGTGTATGGATTGAGAAATGGTCCTGAGGGCAGCTTCATGCTCGCGCCTTGTTCTGAAGTAGCCGAAGCTTGTAAAAAAATTGAAGGCGTAATCGAAGTAATTGATCCTGAAAGGCTGCCTCATATCGTGAACATAAAAATGAAGCCGTTCATGCTCTGTCGCTTTTGCTTTCTTAATCGAAGCTGCTGAAATATCAATCCCTGTTACATCAAACCTCATATCAGCAAGGATCTGACTATGCCTTCCCTGTCCGCAGGCAACATCAAGAATCCGGCTTTGAGGAGGCGGGTTAAGGTGCCTGATTAATTTCTCTATAAAAAAAGCGGCTTCTTTTTCGTCTCTCTGAAAATACAATTTATGGTAATACGGAGTATCAAACCAATTCTCAAACCATTCCATACACGAGGATGTTGTGGTGCAAACCTAAACCATTGTGGCATGTATTCATTTTAAAAGAATGAGTTGTTTGCTTTAAATGTGGAAAACAAGGTCTGATCTCTAAAAAATATTCCCGGATTCAAAAAATTTTACCTTACAACCAAAAGGCCTATTTTGCCGGATTAATTTTGAAGTCT
The DNA here is from genome assembly GCA_025455245.1 of Chitinophagaceae bacterium. GTDB lineage: Bacteria > Bacteroidota > Bacteroidia > Chitinophagales > Chitinophagaceae > Phnomibacter. The sequence goes on along the minus strand of JALOMX010000104.1, from coordinate 3,305 downwards.
TTTTGTTCAAACGCATTCAAACGAACCAAAACATGTCGCTTTTCAGAAAAAAGAATTTGTCGGGGATGCAAAGTGAAGCAGGCCATGATGAAGAAGGTCATTCACTTAACCGGGTTCTTACCGTAAAAGATTTAACTTATCTTGGAATTGCCGCTGTGGTAGGGGCAGGAATATTTTCAACCATCGGATCGGCAGCAAGCAATGGCGGGCCCGGCATTTCTTTATTGTTTGTTATTACAGCTATTACCTGTGGATTCAGTGCTTTGTGTTATGCCGAATTTGCAAGCCGGGTGCCTATCAGCGGAAGTGCCTATACCTATGCTTATGTTAGTTTCGGAGAAGTAATTGCATGGATCATCGGTTGGGCCCTGATCCTTGAATATGCTATCGGAAATATTGTGGTGGCCATTAGTTGGAGCAGCTATCTGAATAATTTATTGTTGGGCCTTGGTATAGAAATTCCTTTTTGGATGACCACCAATGCCGAGGATGCACATAAAGCGTATGAGACCGCACAGCAGATTGTTTTGGCTAAGGCTGAGGGGGATTTGGCAGGTGCTCAAAAGATTATTGCCGGGTTTAAGGATGCCCCGGTTTTATTGGGGAAATCCATTTTCATGAACATCCCGGCATTTTTGATCGTGGGCCTTATAACCGCACTTGCGTATATCGGGATTAAAGAAAGTAAAAAGAGCGCCAACTTCATGGTAGTTTTTAAAGTTGCCGTGATTATCCTGATCATCATAGTCGGTTTCTTTTATGTAAAGCCGGAAAACTGGATACCTTTTATGCCCAATGGTTTTACAGGAGTGCTTGCCGGCGTTAGTGCAGTTTTTTATGCTTATATCGGTTTTGATGCAATCAGTACCACTGCGGAAGAATGTAAAAATCCTCAAAGAGACCTGCCTCGCGGTATGATTTATGCTCTTTTGATTTGTACAGTTCTTTACATACTTATTGCCCTGGTTTTAACGGGAATGGTCAATTATTCTGAACTGGATGTTCCGGATCCGCTGGCCTATGTTTTTGACCGCATTAACCTGAATTGGATTGGCTATATCATTTCCATCAGTGCCGTTATTGCCACTACAAGTGTAATGCTTGTTTTTCAGCTTGGCCAACCGCGCATATGGATGAGTATGAGCCGCGACGGGCTTCTGCCAAAAGCATTTGGCCGAATTCACAAAAAGTACCATACGCCGGCATTTGCAACCATTGTTACAGGCATTCTGGTAGCTGTTCCTACACTTTTCCTTCCCGGCAGCCTTGTTACCGACCTGACAAGCATAGGAACTTTATTTGCTTTTGTATTGGTTTGTGCCGGGGTACTTACGCTTCCAAGGGTGGCAGGTGAACCGGGTAAATTCAAGCTGCCGTACATTAACGGACAAATTATCATACCCGCCATTGTTTCCGGCTTTATTTTTCTTTCGGAAACTCGTATTGAAGAGGCTATTATCAATATTGGAAGCGAAAGTTATCAGGAAATCCTGTTTTTGGTATTTGTATTTATTGCAATCATTGCAGCGCTGTTTTCCGCCGCTAAAAAATATTCAGTAATCCCTGTACTTGGCGCATTAAGCTGTCTCTACCTTATGATTGAAATTCCACCTGTAAGCTGGTTCTGGTTCTTTGTATGGATGGGAGGCGGATTAATCATTTATTTCCTTTACGGATACAAACGGTCCAAACTAGGTCAAACTAAACAAGTTTCTGCCTGACCTTGTTTTTTGTTTCTTTGCAGTATGAAGTTTGAAAAAGGCGATGCTGTTGTGGTCAAACACAGCAATGAGGATGGGGTTGTTGAAGAAATTCTGGGGAAAGATATGGTGCTGGTAAATGTGAGGGGTGTTCGCTTTCCTGCCTATACCGATCAGTTGGATTTTCCCTACTATAAAATGTTCAAAAAAGAAAAAACGGATATAAAACCCAAACTTCCCAAAAAATACATTGAAGACATAAAGCGGGAAAAACCGGCACCCAAGTATAAGGTTAAAGATGGTGTTTGGCTGTTGCTTTTTCCGGTATTCAGCCGCGATGTGTTTGATGATGACATTGTGGAAGGGTTTAAGATTTTTCTGATCAACCAAACGGATGATGGATTGACGTTTCATTTTAAACTCAGGTTCAAAGGTGTAATTGATACGGAACTGCAAAGTGAAATTCCCGCACTTACTGATTTTTATCTGATGGATGTTCCTTTTGAGCACCTGAACGATGGACCATCTTTCGACTTCGAATTCAGCCTGATGAGCCATGATAAGAAAAGGGTTGAATATTTTGAAGCAGGGTATAAACCGAAAGGACGGCAACTGTTTAAGCGTATTGAAGAAATGAAGCAAAAAGGGGACACCTATATTGATACTCAGCTATTTGAAGAGTATCCTCATAAAAGGGTGGAATATGCGCCCCCTGCGCCGGAACCCAATCCACTCGGGCAGTTGCATGCAGCCGGTTTTAAAATCAAACCTACCAAAAAGGAGAAAGAGCAATCAGCGCCGCCCTCGGTCATTGATCTGCATATTGAAAAACTGGTGGATGATCCACGCGGATTGACGCCCGCCGAAATGTTGGACGTTCAGCTTCGGGAATTTGAAAAATGGCTTGATAAAGCAAAGCGGCATTACCTAAGTCAGGGTTGGGTAATACATGGTGTAGGCAAGGGCAGGCTGCGCGATGAAGTACATGAAATACTTAGGTTTAGGGATGGTGTTAAAAGCTTTAGCCAGCATTACCATCCATGGTTTGGAAACGGAGCTACCGAAGTTTTTTTTGAGGTTGACTGAGCGTTTTACGTAAAGTGCAAATGATTTGCTGAATCCTACTGATAGAAAAATCTCGTACGGTTTACTTTCAGGTCGCGCAGAAGTCCCGATTTGGGGAACAGCGAAATATTGAAAGAAGGATAAAGGCCTACAGGTGTAATGTTTATGCTCATTTGCCAGCAGTGCATATCCCTTGTAAGGAACAGGGTTAAATTGGCAAGGTTTCCTGTAGTGATATCGTAAAACATGTTGCCGCCCATTTTCCATTTCGGGGAAAAGTTGAAATCCCCCCGTAGGTTAAAACTCTGAAATGTTTGCAATTTGAATCCGGAATAATCGGGCAGTGGTTGTTGCGAAAAATTGAATGAGTAACTTATATCTGCACTCCAGGGAATATTAAAGTCTGCAAATTCAGCAGGGTTATTTTGTATATATTCCATCTGTCGTTGTTCCTCTTCAGGTGTAATAAACTGCCTTCGGTCAGTTTCCTCAGTTCCTGCCTCATTTTTGTCGTCCTTTTTCTTTTTACTTTCAAATCGG
>JALOMX010000103.1 GCA_025455245.1 Chitinophagaceae bacterium | reverse complement strand
AGAAGATCATAATGGAATAATCTGGACAAGCTCCTTCAATGGCGTTTGCGGCCTTGACCCTGAAAAGGATAGCTTCATTGTATTTGATGTAAACAACGGACTGCCCGGAAACCGATGTTCGCCACTCGCTATCGATGGTCAAAACCGGGTTTGGGTGGGTGTAAACGGCGGTCTGGTTATGATAGACGCCGATCGAAAACAACTGACAAAATTTACAGATGCCGATGGTTTGCCATTCGTGGGTTTTCCCGAGCATGGCGGTATCGTACTGAACAATGGTGATTTTTTGTTTCCAACCTACCGGGGATACCTCAAGTTCAACCCAATTGCATATAAAGGCCTGGAAAAAAACATACCCTTTTACTTATCGGGTTATGCGGTGTTCGAAAAAAAATACCTTCCACCGGTTGCTGATTTGAACCATACCCCACAAATCGATTTAAGCCCTTCCGAAAATTCAATCACGTTCAACCTGGTAGCACTCAACTATAACAATCCCAATCAAACATGGTATGCCTACAAGCTGGATGGATTTGAAAAAGAATGGCATTATACACAGGACCCCAAAGCCGTTTACACCAATGTGCCGGGTGGCAAATACACTTTTTTGTACAAAGCGGGCATTGGCCAAAATAGTTGGGATGCCATAACACCCAAAAGCCTCATACTGAACATTGATATTGCGTTTTACAGGGCGTTTTGGTTTTGGCTGCTTATAAGCATTTTACTGGCAACGGGCTTATACCTGTTTTACCGGTACCGCTTGCAACAGCACCGTCAGATTTTGAGTCTGGAAACAAAGGCGGAAGCGCTGGAAAAGGAAAAAACCATGATTCAGTACGAAAGCCTGAAGCAACATCTTAACCCTCATTTCCTGTTCAATTCGCTCACCTCGTTGCGTAGCCTGATAAAAACAGACAGCAAAACGGCGGCATGGTTCCTTGATGGGTTGAGCAAAGTGTACCGGTATGTATTAAAAAGCGCAGAACAGGAATTGGTAGCCCTGAAGGATGAAGCAAGCTTTGTACAAACTTTTGGCGATATGCAAAAGGTAAGGTTTGGAGAAGGATTTGATTTGCGGATACATATTGATGATGAAGCAGGACAAAAATTAATTGCACCGGTTATCCTTCAAAACCTTGTTGAAAATGCCATAAAACATAATACTACCTCGATAGATGAACCGTTGGTGGTTGAAATTTTTAATGAGGAAGATGCCTTGGTAGTAAGAAATAACCTGCAACGATACAGGATTGTAGAAACAAGCAATAAACAGGGATTGGAGAGCCTTAGGAAATTATATAGTTTTTTCAGCGACAGGCCCATCATTATTGATGAAGATGAAAAGCATTTTACAGTAAGGATACCCTTGTTGTAAGGGGGCAAGCAATGGGCAGTAGATTTTGGGATATATGCAACAATAAATACCAAAAAATAAATTAAAAAAATAATATATGAAAGCCATAATTGTAGAAGACGAACACCTGATAGCCGAAGAAATGAAAGCTACCATTCAGGCCATTGCACCCGATATTGAGGTGTTGAATATTTTGCCCAGCATTAAATCTTCCATTAAATGGTTTAAGGAAAATAAGGAACCTGATCTGGTATTCATGGATATAAAACTGAGCGATGGGCTGAGCTTTGAAATATTTGAAGAAATGAGTTTGCAATGCCCGGTCATTTTTTGCACTGCCTATGAAGAATATGCCATTCGTGCCTTTAAGGTAAATGGGGTGGATTACCTACTGAAACCCGTGCAGGAAGATGACCTTGCCAAAGCGATTGAAAAAGTGCGCGGGTTAAAACAGGGAAATACTTCTGCTCCGCCCGATATGCAGCAATTAATAAACCTATTTACCCAAACAACAGGAAATAAGCCACAATACAAAGAGCGTTTTATTATTAAAAGCCACAACAAATGGATACCCATCGAAGTCAAAGAAATCGCCCTGATTTACAGGGAGAATATCAATTTTTTCTACCGGTTCAATGGCGAAAAACTGATATATGATTTTTCATCACTGGAAGAAATTGAGGAAGTGCTTGACCCCGATCTTTTCTTTCGTGCAAACCGACAGACCATTGTAAACATTAATGCCATACAAAGCGCCAAACCATATGGCAATCAAAAGCTGATGGTACAGTTAAAAGCCCCCTTGAAAATGGAGTTAGATATCAGCAGGGAGAAAGCGCCTTTACTGAAAAAGTGGCTGGACCGGTAAGATGATAAGCCTTGTTATTGTATAATAGAAGCCATATCCTAAAAAACTGAATAGATAAGCGTAGTGAAACAAGTTCAATCGCAATTTTATACAGTTCAATGAATTCATTCATCCATCCGGTCAGATAAGGCTGGCAAACAACGTCTAAGTTCGGACATTTACAAACTGATCAATTGGATATGCTGAGTGAGGAACAAATATTGCTGATAAAACGTACCTGGCGGATGTTAAAGGGAATTGAGGCATCGGTGGTAGCAGGTGCATTTTATGCCAAATTGTTTTCCGAACATCCGGGATTAAAACGCCTTTTTCCAAAAGATATGGAACCGCAATACATAAAACTGATGGACATGCTCAATGCCATTGTGTTGAAATTGGACAGGTTGGACCAATATGCCGAAGAGTTGGCGACCATGGCACAGCGGCATGCAGGTTATGGAGTAAAAACAGAACATTACAAAATGGTGGGCAATGCGCTTCTTTGGACACTGGAAAAAGGGCTGGGTAAAGACTGGACACCCCCCGTCAGGGAAGCCTGGATGGAGGCTTACAGGATTATTTCAGAAACCATGATTGAATCATCATCCGGCAAGCCGGTGATGGCAAAATAATTGCGCCAAAGTTCTTTATACGCAAAAAGAAAAATCCCGGGAAATCATACACCCGGGATTCTTTTTCCTGATATCCTGATGAAGTAAATTCCTTACCGGGTCGGATTAATTTCAATAATACTTCCTTTGGTTAGGTAAACCTTCAATACGCCCTGCACTGTTGATCTTCTGGCAGGCTTTCCATTGATGGGTACGAGCCGGTATGCAGTGTAAGGAAGCCTGAGGTGCAGAAAGCCATCTGCTTCAGCCGTTATCAACATTTGTCGAACCTTACCATTTTCGCGGGTGACATCAAAAACAAAACCACCCTCGGTCCTCAGGCCCTTGAAGCTAACATTTTGCCAGTTTTCCGGTACTGCAGGCATAATGTTTACAGTATCGCTGTACGATTGTATCAGCATTTCCTGCAAGGCTGCAGCAAAGCCAAAGTTGCCTTCAAGCGTAAAAGGCCTCGATTTGGAATTTGAATATTTTCCGGTGGCATCACCATTCAGGTGAAAACCATTGGCGCCGCAAAATGCTTCAGTAAAAATGCGGAGCGCCTTTTCCGCACCCGCACCATCATGTGCCCGGGCCTTTAAGGCTGCAAGCCATGTAAAACTATAACCTGTCCAGCCGGATGATCCGATACTGTCGAGTACCTGTAAGGAACGCTCCATGGTTTGCCGCGATGAATCATTGTCCTCCCACCTGATTTGCCCCAACGGATAAATAGCCATAAGGTGCGAAAAATGACGATGCGAAACATTGTAAGGCGCATTGGGTGCAAACATCAATTCAAGCCCCGCAGCCTGAGCTAACGAAGGAAGGCTTGCCGCAAGTGCATCCCATCGTTTTGCATCTGCTTCATTGTTCAGTGCACGGGCCATTTTTGCCGCTGCCGTCCAGGTAAACCTTATGAGGGAAAGGTCATAATTAGTAGTTTCGGTAAACCATGCTTTTGCACTGTTATCAAATATTTCAGGGCTTGAGCTCAGCGGCAACTGTCGCTGCCCTTTTTCATTCACTTTTGTTATCTGTTCCAGAAACACCGCTGTTTCTTTTACCCATGGATAAGCTTTTTCTTTTAAAAAATCACCATCCATACTATACTTCCATTGCCAGTAAAAGTGATGTGCAAGCCATGCACTTACCGTAGGAGAAAATGCGTACTGGATCCATCCGCCTATCGGGGAGCCGGCCAAAGTGCTTACCCCCGGAACATTCAGGCCATCTTTGCCAAAGTACTTTGAAGTGTAGCTTTTATAAATCTCTTTACGGCCATCCAGATAATCTGTAAACACTTTGGCTTCTTCAAGGTGATTGGCGGTATAAGCCGGCCAATAGCTCATTTGTGTATTCAGGTCATGGTGAAAATCGCCCTTCCACGGAGGAAGCCTGCCGTTGTCGGCGGTCCAAACGGCCTGCAACGAAATGGGTGGACCACCTGGGCGCGAAGTGCTTGCGAGAAAATATTTTGCAAGGTGGTAATGTCGTTGCAGGGCAGCATCCGGCACGGTTATGGAAGAACGTTGCCAGTATTTGTTCCACCACCCTACATGTGCAGTTAGATTAACATCAAATCCATTGCGCAGGGCTGCCCGCATGGCAAGGGTATCAACTTTATTGAACTCTTTTCCATTCCGGCCGGTGGCAATGGTCCATACTCCTTCGATGGTTCCATCTTTAATCTTATTAAAAAAAACCGTTACACGATACGAAAATCCTTCCCAACCAATCTGTGTATACATATAACCGCTAAAAATACTATCTACTTTTCCGGGCTTATACCCTAAACGACTGAGTGCGTTTCCATTCACCACATCACCTTCCGCTTGCGGTGATTCACCATAAGGGGGTGGTATCAACTTAATGAAAGGAACGTTTTTACTTCCCTGAATTCTGAAGAAACCCAATGGCTGCACCATGGATACAAAACTTTGCAATCGTACACCCGATGACCATTTCACTGCGGCAAGTGCTTTAAAAATATCCACCGTTGCCGAGTTAATATTGCCCCATGCAGCAAGAGGCGTTATTTCGAGAGCAGCACCAGGCAATTTTGTAGGCGTTACATCTTTGTTATAGGGTTCATCAAAAAGTTCCTGAACCTTTTTGTAATTATTTCCTGCATGCTGCATCCGAACCCAGTCAAAGCTAAATTCGGGCCTGTCGAAATTTTTCATAGGGCGTTCGTCCCAAAGATCTGCGCGGTCAAGTGCAAACCTTACTGCCTTATCCTTTTGCCATATAAGGGCGCCCTGCTGCCCATTGCCCAATGGAAGCCCCTGGTCCCATGATGTTGGCAACGCAGTCAGGTTAATGGCAGGTTCGGTGGCAACAGGGGTTTGTGCCTGCACACAAAATTGCATCAGTAAAAATAAATATATGATATTCTGTTTCATGCTTTTTCCAGTTTTGTAGACAGTGTCATAACGTATAAATATGCCGATCGTTTATTCCCGGCCGTGTAAATGTTTACTAATTTGAACTAAGTTCAATCTTAAACACCCATGCCTCGCTCTTTGTGGTTGATGCCGCCATTTTACCGGGGATGGATATTTCCAAATTTGTCTCATTTTGTTTGAACTTCAGGGCAGGCTTTTGTCCTAATAAAGAAACTGTAGCCACCTTTTCGGGCAGACGCAAGGGAATTGCTACAGCCGGTTGTAAAGTTTCCTCTGCTTTGGCCTGATAAATGGCATAAACCAGGTTGTTTTTCCGGGTAAATACCCATGGGCCCTTTTGAGGCAAGCTTTCATCGGCATTGGTCTGGTGTATGGCTTCGGCATTTACCTGCATCCATCGCGCAATCCCCTCCAGGCTTTTGTAGGCATTTTCGTCCCATTCTCCGTCGGGGCCGGGGCCAATGTTCAGCAGCAGGCTTCCATTACGGCTGATGATGGAGGTAAGCATGTGAATGACTTCGCGGGCAGATTTGTATTTGTCGTTGGGCACATAGCTCCATGATGTACCGAGGGTTATACAGCTTTCCCAAGGGTAGGGCAGATAACGGTCGGGGATGGTTTGCTCCGGGGTTACATAGTTTTCGTACGGCCCTGCCACGGTCCGGTCCACTATCAGCATGCCGGGTTGGTAACGGCGCGCCATTGACGCAATGCGGGGCATATCAATATCCTGATCGTACGGAATGGTTTTTTGCCATGAAACTGTGGTGTCAATCGTGTTTTTTGGCCTTACCCAGCCACCATCCAACCAAAGGATATCGAGCCTTCCGTAATCGCGCGCCAATTCTTCAATCTGACGGTAGGTAAAATCTTTAAACGCCTGCCAGCGCTCCGGGTATTTGGCAGGGTCGTAACTTACATTTCGGTCTTTCGGCGGAAAATACTTCCACCAATAATCAGGGGTATGCCAGTCGGGCTTGCTGAAATAAGCGCCGGTCATAAAGCCCTTTGTACGAAAGGCATCAAATATTTCTTTGGTAATATTGGCTTTTGGGTGGGTGGAAAATGGTGTAGCAGGATGGGTGATACGGTAATCGGTTTGCCTCGTATCGAACATGCAAAAGCCATCGTGGTGCTTGGTGGTAAATACCACATAACCCATGCCGGCTGCTTTGGCAGCTTCAGCCCATTTTTCGGGATTGAATTTAACAGGATTAAAAGTAGTCTGTAGGTTTTCGTATGCTTTTTTATAGGTAAACCAATCATGGGCATACGGCCCGCGGCGCACACACCAACCTTCGTCTTCGGGGCAAAGACTCCAGCTTTCCACCACACCCCACTGACTGTAGGTGCCCCAGTGCATAAAGAGGCCGAATTTAAGATTCTTCCAGTCGGCAAGTTTTTCGCGTACCGCCTCATCTTCCGGCACTACATAAGGATAGTGTTGGCCATGTTCCTGGGCGAGGGCAGCATTGAAATAAAGGCAGCATAAAATCATCGAAAAGCGGACAATCAATCGCATAAGGAAATTTATGTCCCAAAAATGCTGCATTTCATTTTGCTTGTCAAAAGTTACTTTCATTTTGCTTGTCAAAAGTTACTTTATCGGGATGCCGGAAAGGTGAATGGTTTTTGTTCACGCTGATTACCATGTTATTGGTCACATCAGGGACGCCGCATAGTGGAAAGCAGCCATCATCTGCGGAAATCCGTGCTATCTGCGGGCTTAATCTTATAAAATGATAATTGGAATTTTGTTCCCGCAGATTTTGCAGATATGCGCAGATTTTGGTCACATCGCCACATAGTGGAAAGAAGCAATCATCTGCGGAAATCCGCGCTATCTGCGGGCTTAATATTATAAAATGAAAATTGGTATTTGTTCCCGCAGATTTTGCAGATGT
>JALOMX010000413.1 GCA_025455245.1 Chitinophagaceae bacterium | reverse complement strand
TACAATATCCATATACAGCATGCCGGGCAGCTTCACGTCGTCCACATAGGTGCCCTTACCCTGTATAAAGCGTGCATCTTCCTTGCGCTTGAGCGAATGACCCATGCCGCCTATGGCTTTCGAAGTTTTACATTGTATCATTTTGTGATAAGTTAATTAGTTGATAAGTTGAAATGTTGACCTGTGTTACTGCTTATACGAACTCCGGCTCCGTATTTGGCAATTCTGCGCCGCGCATTTTTGCACCGGAACTCCGGCTCCGTATTTGGCAATTCTGCGCCGCGCATTTTTGCACCGGCCCACTGTACGGCTTTTACAATATTGTTGTAACCCGTGCAACGGCAAAGATTGCCGGCAATTCCCCAACGGATTTCCTCTTCAGTCGGATTATTGTTGTGCTCCAATAACTCATGGGCGCGCATAATCATACCGGGCGTACAAAATCCGCAGTGGAGTGCATGGTTTTCTTTGAAACCTTCCTGCAAAGGATGCAGCGGGCCTCCTTCGGGCGCAAGGCCTTCAATAGTGGTTACGCTCTTTCCATTGGCCTGCACGGCAAGTACCGTACAGCTTTTAATGGACTTACCATCAAGGAGAATGGTACAGGCACCGCAACTGCTTGTGTCGCAGCCAATATGGGTGCCTGTAAGGTTGATCACCTCACGAATGAAGTGAACAAGCAGTAGTCTTGGTTCCACCTCCGCGGTATGCTCAGTCCCGTTTACCGTTACTGTTATCTTCTTAAGCATATTTTAATTTTTTATTTATTGTTTGTATTTATTATTCGTTAGTTACGACCTTAAGTCTTTCGGACTTCACCTACTGCATAGCACGTTCCGCAGCTTTCAAAATCATGCGCTTTACCAGCACTCCTGTTACATGGCGCTTGTATTCCTCCGTGCCACGCAGGTCGCTGCTTGGGCTGCAATCTTCTGATGCGTATTGAGCGGCAAGCTTCAGTGTTTCCTCACTTATGGGCTTGCCAATAAGTGCGTCCTCACTACGGGCAGCACGTAACGGAACCGGATTGACGTTTGTAAGACCAATACCGGCAGCAGTTACAATGCCATTGGAATCAATGGTTAACTGAACAGCTACCCCTGTAGTGGCGTAGTCTCCTACTTTACGCTCAAGCTTATGGTAAGCGTTACCGGTTCCTGCAGGCGGAACAGGAATCCGGATTTCTGTGAGTATTTCACCATGCTGCAAAGCCGTCATGTAAAATCCGTAAAAGAATTCGTCAATGGGAATTTCCCGTTCGCCTTCCGCGCCGGTGGCTACTACCGAAGCCCTCAGGGCAAGCATAACAGCAGGGTGATCATTGGCCGCATCACCGTGGGCAAGGTTTCCGCCAAGGGTGCCCATGTTGCGTACCTGCGGATCGGCGATGAGCTTGGTAACATCGGCAAAAATGGGAAAATGCTTCGCAAGTAAATCAGAGTGTTCGAGCTCTGACTCACGGGTAAGCCCCCCAATTTTTACCATCCCATCTTCTTCCTTAATGTAGGCAAGACCCGGAATGCCATTGATGTCAATCACCGCTTCGGGGGCGGCAAAGCGAAGTTTCATCATGGGTATAAGGCTATGTCCGCCCGACATGATTTTTGCTTCGTCGCCGTACTTATGCAGTAATTCAATGGCTTCCTGCAAGGTTTGCGGCGATTCGTACTGAAAGGACTGTGCAATCATACAATGGTTAATTTATATTTGGTTTTAATGAAAACTATTTTGAAGGAACCCTTATTAATCTGCTGGCAGGTAGTATTCCTGCTTTTTTCAAAACAGATATTAAACTGCTATTAAGCCATACCCCGAAAAAAATAACCACCGTACCGGCATAGTACAAGGGCATTCCACCTGCTTTTAATACACTGGTCATTACCATTACAGAACCGGTGACCGCCAGTAAAAACGCATAAAATGTGCGGATATCCCTGCGTACAAGCAAAATTCCGGCGAGGGCTGCTGCGCAAAAAAGCGCTGACAACCAGATGGTGGGCGAAGATTGGTGAACCCTTTCCGATACCATGGTCGTTCCCTCACCACACAACAACATAGTACTGCTGAATGCCATAAAACAAAATGGACATTTGGGTAAACCAGCAAAAAACCCGGAAACCATGTCATTGTATCCTTTGGGAACAGCATCTTCTTCCGGCTGTCGCAAGGCTTGCAATCATTTTTCTTTTCAGCCATATGGATGGCGTTTTGTTTTATTTTTTGGAATAAAGAAACCGGCCTCAGGTAAAGGGGATTGTTGACCAAAAGGTTCAGTATAAGAATGTGTGAAACGGGAAAGTCTGGCAGCAAAATCGTAATGCAATCTTATAACACGATTAAATTCAAAATGTTTAAAAATTTCTTAAAAATGTTTAAACATTGAATTTTAGTAAAAAAGAGCCCCTCAATAAATGGAGCAAAATCTCTTTCTTTATACACAATTAACTATTTTAATTTTTGCTTTTTTAATTACAGGAATATTCTAAAGGATAATATTTTCGCTTTCACCAAACTAACATGGCCTTGATTATAAATATCTAAACTTCATCATTTTAGTTAAGATAATTGGAATTTTCTGAAATATACAATTACGCTCCTCATTCAATCCAATGATTGTACGGCACAAAATGAACCATTACCATGAACTTGAATTGGCGGCAATGATTAAACATGGTAATCATGCAGCTTTTACCGAGTTATTTGAAAGGTACAGCCCGGTACTTTACGCCTTTGCATTAAGAAAAGTCGATGACAAGGAGGCGGCAAGTGATATTGTTCAGGATGTTTTTACCAAAATATGGACTAAAAGGGAAGAAATAACCATAGAACAAACTGTTCAGTCTTACCTTTTTGCAGCCGTTCGAAATAAAGCGCTTGATTATATAGCCCGGGAAGAAAACAGAGATCGGTATCTGAAACATTTGACTTCATTTTTACATGATTCCCTTCAGAATCAAAATTCAGCTGATGAACAGGTGCGTATAAGGATGTTTAACCAAATGATTGAGGAGGAAATAGAACGGCTTCCACCAAGGATGAAAGAAGTTTTTAACATGAGCAGGAAGTTGCACATGAGTTATAAAGAAATAGCAGCAACTTTAGGAATTTCCGAAGAAACTGTAAAAAGCCAGGTAAAAAGGGCATTGGCCATTTTGCGGCCCCGACTTCAAAATATTTTTTTCTCTTTTCTAACCCTGCCTTTTTGATGAACCGTCTTAGTTGAAAAGGGATTTTTTTATCCCACTTACTAAACGATGGAACAAAAAAAGGCCAAAAAGCTTTTAGAGAAGTATAGGAGAGGTCAACTTTCTGCTGATGAGCTTAAGTTGTTGGAAGCATGGTTTATTTCACTAAACCTTCATCAGGACGAAATAAGCGAAACTGATCTCCTTACTGCAACCGCGAAAATGCGGGAAAATGTTACTCACAGAACGGGAACTGCAAGGGTGGTAACAAACCATACTGTCCCTGGGAGTTCTATTTTCAATACAGGGTTTTACAGGATAATTAAATGGAGTGCCGCAGCAATTTTTATTTTATCTGCAGGATGGGCCTCCTATCTTTTGTTACAAAGCAAGCCCGAAACTTCAAATGCCGAAGTTAAAAACCAAAATCAATTATTGATTAAGAATGATATACAGCCAGCAATTTCAGGGGCCTTTTTAACCCTGGAAGATGGTAGCATAATAGAATTGGGTACCGGATCCGACTCTTTATTTGCAGCGGGAAACACTAAAATAAACAAAAAGGGAGACCGAATTGAATATTCCCGCGGTAAGGGAATTTCAGGCGAAGTAGTCTACCACACTCTTGAAACACCAAGGGGTACTTTTTTCAAAACCATACTGAGCGATGGAACTGCGGTATGGTTGAATGCAGCTTCGCGGCTTAAATACCCTGCCACATTTGAAGGTAATACCCGACAAGTCTTTCTAACCGGGGAGGCGTATTTTGAGGTAGCGCATAATAGTAAGAAGCCATTCATTGTTGATGCAAATGGAACATTGGTGAATGTTTTAGGTACTCATTTCAATGTAAAATCTTACCCAGAAGACCAAAAAACTATTACAACCCTTGTTGAAGGGTCGGTTGAGGTGAAGGTTGGAAAAAAAATGCATCAGCTTGAACCCGGAACACAGTCATCTGCTGATTTTGCCGGTAATTACCTGATTAAAAAAACTGGCGTCAATATGGATGTTGTTTTAGCCTGGAAGAATGGGCTTTTCAACTTTAATGATGCTGATATTTCGATGGTGATGCAACAATTAGGACATTGGTATGATATTGATGTATTTTATCCAAGAGGCAAACCTGATATCAGGTTTTTTGGTGAAATGGACCGTGGATTTGGGGCGGAAATACGGCAC
>JALOMX010000102.1 GCA_025455245.1 Chitinophagaceae bacterium | reverse complement strand
TGTATGGTAATGACCAAAATACGGATGGTTTTCCTGAATGGTATGAATGATATCACCTTCATTGATCTGCATGTGGTAAATATCATAAAGCAGTTTGAAGTTCTCGGATCCAAGTCTTTTGCATAGTTCTACGCCCCATGCACTTTTATCTGCCATATAATCAGGATGATTGACCTTACTGTTGAATAATTCCATTTGCAGGACCACTCCTTTTTTTTCTGCAAGGCCAATTACTTTTTTGAGTCCTTCGACACAATTTTTCATGCCGGTTTCATCATCCATACCCCTGCGGTTGCCGCTGAAGCAAATCAGGTTTTTATAACCGGCTTTTGATACATACTCAATATGCTCTGTATAATTCTTTATCAGTGTTGCATGGAATTGCGGATTGTTCCATCCGTCAACAAGGTTAATTTCTGCGCCATTGCACATGCTGCTGTCGAGTCCGTGCTTTTTCAAAATATCCCATTCCTTTGGCCCGATCAGATCAATGGCTTTTATGCCAATGTCTTTCGCTACGATACACAATTCATCGAGACTTAAATAACTGTATGTCCAGCGGCAAACGGAATGGTTGATGTTTCCTTTGAGCATGGGATTTTTCTCCTTTAGATTTTTTAAACCCTTTGCCAAAACAGGTGTCGCCGAAGCACCGAGTGCAGCGGTTGTTATCATTTGTAATGCTTTTCTTCTTGATGCCATAATAATCAGTTTTTATTTTGCCGGCTTAAGCATTGAGCCCGGCTGTTGTTTTCTTATCGTCTTTAAAAAAAATCATGAATAGCAGCATAACCACTGCTGCAATAGCAGCGGGTACCATCCATACTTCTTTCCACATATGTCCGTCAGTTGTTTTATAATGCTCCGATACCTGCCCTGCAACCCAAAAACCTATCAACATACCAACTCCATAAGTTGCCAAAGTAATCATCCCCTGTGCAGATGCCCTGATCTTTTCACCGGCACGGTTATCTGTATAGATTTGTCCGGTCACAAAAAAGAAATCGTAGCAAATTCCATGAAGTATAATGCCGCCATATAAAAGCCATATACCTGCGTTTGCATCTCCAAAGCCAAACAGCAGATATCTTACCACCCATGCCAGCATTCCAAACAATAGCATCTTTTTTACACCAAGTCGCTTAAAGAACCAGGGCATAAATACCATAAATAGCATTTCACTCATCTGACCCATACTCATTTTGCCCGCGGCGCCTTCAACTCCTGCTTCATTCAGGAATTTATTAGTTTCCTGATAATAAAAGGCAAGGGGGATACAAATAAGAAATGACGAAAGAAAGAAAATGAGAAAGTTTTTGTCTTTTAAAAGCTTAATGGATTCCCAACCGACAATTTCGCTTAAAGTGGCTTTGGTACCGGCCTTTGGCGGAGGCGTATTGGGTAATGTAAAACTGTAAACACCCAAAATGGCTGACATAAAAGCTGTCAGTTTAAAGGTGTTGGATAGCATCCCTTTTTGTTCCCATGCAAGCCAGCCAATAATCAGTCCTGCAACGATCCATCCAATGGTGCCCCAAACCCTGATGCTTGCAAATTGTTTTTCCGAATCGCTGAGTTGCTTGAATGCTACGGCATTTACCAATGCAAGCGTTGGCATATAGGCGATCATATAGGCAAATACAGCAGGATAAAATCCTTCAAAATTTTCTGCGGTACTCATGTAATACATCAGCCCCGCTCCAAGCAAATGCAATACACCCAATATGCGTTGCGCTGCAAAAAACCTGTCTGCAATCAGCCCGATGATGAAGGGAGCAATGATAGCGCCCCAGGATTGGGGACCATATGCCATTCCATTTTGTACGTCACTTGCCGACAGTGATTTGGTCAGGTATGTACCCATGGTAACGAACCATCCTCCCCATATGAAAAACTCCAGAAACATCATGGTTGACAGTTGCACCCTTGTGCGCATGGGAACAATATTTGGCATAATCGCTATCGTTATTTTGAGCGATCTAAATTAGGGGAATTTGCTTTCCCGAATCATTTTTTGGTTACGCTTCCTTCAATCAATGGCGGGTTGTTCGTAATTGCGCATTTTTTTTGAAGTGTAAGTTGTAAGCAAACCTTCATAGGCCTATTTTTACAGGCCTTTATTTTCTAAAATCCGATTGCATCCATCAAATGAGAAAAAGTTTACGAATGGGAATGGTAGGCGGTGGTCCGGACGCTTTTATAGGCGCCGTTCATCGCATAGCCGCACGAATGGACGGAATGATCTCGCTGGTTTGCGGTTCATTCAGCAGCGATCCTCAAAAATCAAAAGTTGCAGGTGAATTGCTTGAACTTTCTCAGGATAGGGTATATCCTGACTATAAAACAATGATTGAAAAGGAATCAGCGCTCCCTGAAAACGAACGCATGGATTTTATCAGCATTGTTACGCCCAACCATGTGCATTTTGAACCTGCAAAGCTTGCGCTTGAAGCGGGGTTTGATGTGGTGATTGACAAGCCTGTTACTTTTTCGCTGGAGGAGGCCAAACAACTAAAGCAAATCATTGACAGTACCGGAAGGGTTTTTGCGCTGACCCATACTTATACAGGCTACCCGATGGTTAAGCAGGCAAAAGAAATAGTTGCATCAGGAAAACTGGGAACCATCAGAAAGGTTTATGTTGAATACCTTCAGGGTTGGCTGTACAACAAGCTTGAAGATAGCAACCAAAAACAGGCTGCATGGCGTACCGACCCCAAACGAAGCGGCAAAGCCGGTTGCATGGGTGATATTGGTACACATGCTTTCAATCTTGCCGAATATGTAACCGGACAGAAAGTGACAAGCCTCTGCGCCAATCTGAACACCGTTGTACCCGGCAGGTTGCTTGATGATGACGGCGCTGTGCTGCTATGCTTTGATAATGGCGCAACGGGAACACTCATGGCATCGCAGGTATGCACAGGGGCCGAAAACAATATCCGCATCAGGGTATTTGGCGATCAGGCCGGTCTTGAATGGCAACAGGAGGACTGCAATAGTTTAACCGTTTATCATCCTGATGGGCCAAGGCAGGTTTGGCGGACCGGCACCGGTTACGCCGGCGGACTCGCTGTGCATAACACAAGAACGCCCGCGGGTCATCCCGAAGGATATCTTGAAGCCTTTGCCAATATTTATCGAAATGCAGTTCAGGTAATGCTGGCAAGGAGAAACAATATCGAACCTGTTGGTGCATCGTCAGATTTTCCGGGAATTGAAGAAGGCGTGCGGGGAATGGCTTTTGTGGAAAATGTGGTAGCCGCTTCCGGAAGTAGTGAGAAATGGAAAATATTTGAGGTATAAGTGTTCAAATCCCAAACAGGGTATGAATGGTGACACATGAAGACACGGTTTTTTTTGAACCAATAGCAATCAATGGTAATCCCAGGCTCTAAAAAAATTTACATATGACAACAATTAAAGGCCCCGGTATTTTTCTCGCGCAGTTTATGGGTGACAAGGCGCCTTTTAATACACTGGATAACATTTGTCAGTGGGCTGCAGGCCTTGGCTTCAAAGGTATTCAGATTCCCACGTGGGACCCCCGGTGTATTAATCTTCCCCTTGCTGCGGAAAGCAAAACTTATGCCGATGAATTGAAAGGGCTTATCAATTCTTACGGGCTTGAAATAACGGAGTTAAGCACGCATCTGCAGGGGCAGCTTGTAGCGGTACATCCGGCTTACGATGACATGTTTGATGCATTTGCTCCTTCGGAGGTAAAGGGTAATCCCAGGGCCCGTACCGAATGGGCGGTTCAAACGCTGAAACAGGCGGCAAAAGCATCGTCCAACCTCGGGCTGAATGCACACGCCACATTCAGTGGGGCCTTGCTTTGGCCTTACTGGCATCCCTGGCCTCAGCAGCCTGCGGGTTTGCTCGATCAGGGTTTTGAGGAACTTGCCCGACGCTGGAATCCTATACTGGATGTGTTTGATGAAAACGGTGTGGATGTATGTTACGAAATCCATCCGGGCGAAGACCTACATGATGGGATCACATATGAGATCTTTCTTGAAAAGGTTAATCAGCATCCGAGGGCATGCCTCCTGTACGATCCTTCTCATTTTGTATTACAGCAGCTCGACTACGTTACCTATATCGATCATTATCATGAGCGCATAAAAGCATTTCATGTTAAGGATGCAGAATTTAATCCGAATGGGAAGCAGGGTACTTTTGGGGGTTATCAAAACTGGGTAAATCGTGCAGGACGTTATCGTTCGCCCGGCGATGGACAAATTGATTTCAAAGCCATTTTCAGTAAACTTACCCATTACGATTTTAAAGGATGGGCTGTGATGGAATGGGAATGCTGCTACAAGCATCCGGAAGATGGGGCACGGGAAGGGGCCGCTTTTATTGAGGCACATATTATCAGGGTTACCGATAAAGCATTTGATGACTTTGCCGGTAGCGGGAGTGACGAAGCATTTAACAATAGAATTTTAGGACTTGATAAATAATCATTGACATTAAAACTGAAAAAACATGAGAAGAAACGTGAAAATGTTGGTTGCAGCTATGGTGATGCTTACGGTTGCATGTGCGGAAACAGCAAAGGAGCAAAATTCAACCACAACGGTTGTGGAAGAGAAAAAGGAAGATATCTCTTCAAACCCGGATTACAAAAAGGGATTGGCACTGGTGGCTGCAAACGATTGTCTGACCTGTCATGCGGTAAACCAAACCATGACCGGACCTGCATACGCCGATATAGCAGCCAAATACGCGAATGCTGATACTGCAACGATCGCTATGCTTGCCCAAACAATCATAAAGGGTGGCAGCGGCAACTGGGGACAGGTGCCTATGACCCCGCACCCGGCATTGTCTGAAGAAGATGCCAAAGCCATGGTAAAATATGTACTCCTTCTAAAACAGCCATAGAAATTTATGAAGACTATCATTTTATCCCTCGCTCTGTTACCAATGATCATGTCCTGCGGACAAAACAATCAGGAAGTAACGGAAATAGAGTCCGATCAGGCGGAACAGGAATGGATCAACATGCTTGAAGGGAATTCGCTTAAAAAGTGGCACCGGTTCAATCAGCCTGACAGCATCGGCAGTGCGTGGTCTGTCAATGAACAGGGCGAATTGTTTCTGGATGCATCCCATAAAAAGGACTGGCAAACCAACAACGGTGGTGATATTGTGTATGATGAAACCTTTGAAAATTTTCACCTGAAGCTTGAATGGAAAATTGATTCAGGAGGTAACAGCGGAATCATGTTTTATGTGCAGGAAGATACATCTTTTCAATACCCATGGCAAACAGGTCCGGAGATGCAGGTACTTGATAATGCAGCCCATCCCGATGCCAAAATTATAAAACACCGGGCCGGCGACCTTTACGATCTGATCAGTTGCAGCAAGGAAACGGTAAAACCTGCGGGGGAATGGAATCTTGCAGAGATTATGAGTAAAGACGGCAAACTTGATTTTTTTCTGAATGGCGAAAATGTTGTGAGCACTACCATGTGGGATACCGCATGGAATAGTATGATTGCAGGCAGTAAATTCAAAAGCATGAAAGGATTCGGAACCTTTTCTTCAGGGAAAATTGCATTGCAGGACCATGGCGATAATGTCCGGTTCAGAAATGTTTTGATCCGCAAACTCTGAGATCATGGATGAAACAGTATCAATCAAAAGGCTTTAGGCAACTAAAGCTTTTTTTACATATGATATATTTTTCTCAATACTATCGTAAGGCGATACCGCATAGTTTTCCTGTTCTACAAAAAAGTATTTTAGCCCGGCTTCGCCCTTGTGTTTAAAAATGCCCGGGAAATCGATGGTACCCTTGCCAAGATCGCTGTTTTTCTTGGTCCATGGGTCAAGGTCTTTTACATGAAACAAAGGAAAACGTTTGGGGTGCTGATAAAAAAGCGTAATAGGGTCGCCATCGGCAAATACTACCCAAAAGATATCCATTTCCATTTTCACAAGTTCAGGATCTGTTTGTTCCAGTAAAACCTGGTAAAGAGAAGTTTTTGCTTGCCAGTCATATTTGAACTCAAAGTCATGGTTGTGGTATGCAAACTGTAATCCTGATTCCTTCGAGATCTTGGCAAGCATGGTTACCCTTTCAGCCATTTTTTTGTATCCATCCTCATCTTTCGGCCGAACTTCGGGTTCAAGCCAAGGAAGAACTATAAATTCCTGTTCCAGGATGTTTGCAGCTTCACAGGCTTTTTTCCAGCCATCGCCATTGTCGGTCAGATAGCTGTTGTTGTAGTAGTGGCCGCTTGGCGTAAGCATTCCGTTATCATATATGATGTTTCGTAATTCTTTGGGCGTTTTTCCAAAAAACTTACCCTCATTGAAACCGTAAGTTTCCAAATGCGTATAGCCAAGGGAACCGATTTTTTCGATAACGGGAACAATGTTATCCTTTATCTCATCCCTTACGGTATAAAGCTGAAGGCCGATAGGGGGACCCTCAGGTGTTGGTTTGCCAATGCCGGCCATATTACAAGATTGGTTTAGTAAAATAGCACCCGTTGTCATTCCTGATTGTATCAGAAAATTTCTTCTGTTCATTGAAGGTAAATATAGATTTTTGGGAATGTGAAAATAAATGCTGTGGTTTATTTATCCCAAAAAAATTAATTTGATAACCTAAAAGTCAAATGGTCATCACCGGGAAAATTTTATGTTTTATATTTTGGACCACGGCCGGAGCAAATACTCTTTCATGTCAATTAGGGGGCCAAAAAAGCGGTAGAGACTCCCAAAGAGGTGAAATGTTTGGTGTATTCTATCCCTTGCAGGATTATCATTTACCTGATAAAACAATAACCAATGAAATTCGTAAAGCAGGTTGATACTTATATCCATGATTTGCCTGAGGAAGAAAGGCTGATTGCAGAACGTATTCGCGAAATGATATTCGATTTGGTTCCACAGGCAGAAGAAAGGTTTAGTTTCAGACTGCCTTTCTATCATTATTACGGCATGTTTTGTTACATAAACCGCCTGAAAAAGGGCGGCATTGAACTCGCATTCTGCAGGGGAAAAGACCTGATATTG
>JALOMX010000412.1 GCA_025455245.1 Chitinophagaceae bacterium | reverse complement strand
TTCCATCTACATCATCGCCAGCGGTCCCAACAATCACATAATCGCCGGCAATACTTACACTGTTTCCAAAATTATCGCTGCTGCTACCATCCGATGCAATGAGTTTGGCCTGCAGCGGCCATGTGGTCCCACTGCGTGTAAATACATAGGCGGCACCTTGTGAAGCATTCGGGCCAAATTCATGCCCATAAGCGCCCACCACAATGGTATTGCCCGAAATGCTGACAGAATGCCCGAAATAATCATATGCCGTACCATCAGGCGCGGTTATTTTAGCCTCCTGTAACCATTGAGTTGAAGATGCGCGCCTAAACACATAGGCAGCGCCTTGTTCTTCCCTGCCTGAAATGTCGGCAAAGTTTGCCCCTACCACTGCATAATCTCCGGAAATGCTGACGCTGCTTCCAAATCGTTCCCCGGCTGCACCATCAGCGGCCTGTAAATCCCAGTTTGTATTGGTGCCCTCTGTAAAAATGCTTGCCTTGCCCCGCCCAGTTTGTCCAGATGTGACAGATACCGGAGCCCCTGCTAAAAAATTAAATCCTGAACTGCTCACGCTGTTGCCCATGCCTTTATAAACATCAACCACACCAACATTAAAAACAGATCCCTTTTGATTTTCCTTCTGAGATATATCATTCGCCCCCCAATTTGCAGAATTAGTCCTTGTCAGGGAGCGCCACACCGTTCCATCATAACCTTCAAAATCTTTGGTGGCTTCATTCCAACGAACGGTGCCCGCCGTGGGAGGATTAGGATCATCTCCAATCTTTAACTTACCCTCCACATGCAAACGTTGATTGGGTGAAGTAGTATTAATTCCGAGGTTGGAAGCAGGAACAAGGGTGAAAGTGTAGGTAAGCGTATTCAGGTTCAGGGAAATGGCATACACCCCGGCTGTGGCAACCACAATATTGGCGCCATTAGGCACTGCGGCACCGTTGGGAAAGGAAGCTCCACCCCAATTGTTTGCCGGATCCCAGCTTCGGTTCCTGCGAAATTTGAGCTCCGAAGCGGAAAGCGCGAAAGTGCCGGTCCAGATATTGGTACCGGTTCCGGTTTCAACCAGGTCAACATCTGTATTCCAGTTTGCAGCAGGCGTGGCTGCACCAATTATCGATACCTGGCAAAAAGCAGCCGAATTAAAAAGCGCAAAAAACAACAGAATGCAGAGGTATTTCATATTTCTAAAAAATGCTGAAATGAAGATTAATGATTGATAAAAATAAGCCAGGAATAAAAAAATCCGGCACATCACAAAAAAATTTCAACAGATCACACAGAAAATGAGTTTATATTATTATGAATAATTTTAAAAATAAGGCTAACTATTTTCAATCGAAATGGCTTTATATTGAATCAAACTTTTCAAGTGTTATGCATGAAGATAAAATATTTTTAGCCGATTGTAACCTGAACAATCTTCTTTAAACAGTCAGATCATTTTTCCACGTTATAAGTGGCATTGTAAAATGTTGTATCCCCTTCTGCAAATTCAAGCCTCCGATTGGGTTTTCCTTCCAATTCAAACTGCCCGTTTACCGTGAATTTTATTTCGGTAAAAGTATAGCCGGTCCGGGCGGTTGCGGTCAGCGTGTACAGGCTGTCTTTCACCACCGGTTGCAGATAAATATCTTCATCCCAGGAAAGCGGGGCACCTTCTCCCCTCACACCAACGGTTTGAATGTCTTTTATACCTTCTACCTTCAGCGTAATCACTACGGTTTTTTCATAGGCGGGCTGTACGCATGCAAAAAGGGTAAGTGTCGCCCAAAGCGCCAACATTGTTTTCTTCATGATAGTTTTTTTGAAATGAGATAATCCAAACCAAACCGGCCCGACCCGGCAACGAGTGCAAACAGCGAAACCCACAAAAAGCCTGCAGCAGGCAAGGCATTCCACATGCCCTGCGGCAGTTGCTGCATAAAAATAGCCACGAGCATGGTGCACACATTCAGAAAGGCGAACAGGCGGGTTTGCAATCCTGCCATCAAAAACAATCCGCCGACGGCTTCACTGAAAGCCCCCATCCAGGCAAAAAAGGCGGGAAACAGGGCGAAAATGCCGCCGTATTCCGCCACATCATCCGGAAACCAGAATGCGACTTCAAACAGGCCGAGGTTGCGGTCAGCCGGGCTCCACGGCATGCCGAACTTGGGGGCGCCACAGCAAGCCGCAGAGGATGCGGGGAAATGCGAGCAGCAGGTCCTGCCACCAATAGGGCATGAGCACCGGCGCGGTCATGGATTTAAATGTTTGCATAAAAATTTGATTTTTCAAAGATTCAGCAAACCAAACCGGGGGCCCGTCTCAAATGTTGATTTGAGCCATCCGGGAAAGGGCTCAAATCCTGTTTGGCTTGTATCAGATTATCTAAAAGATTGAACGGCAACCCTTTACAGGTTGCGCTGCATCCATTCGCTTGGGCTCAGCCCGGTATGTTTTTTAAACGCCCGGTTGAAGGTTGCTTTCGAGTTGAAGCCGCAGTCAAAGGCAAGCGCCTGCAGGGTTTGGGTTTTATGCTCACCTGCCCGGAATTTTCCGATCAAAGCTTCAACGCGGTAGCCATTGATAAAATCATTAAAGTTTTTTCCAAACCCATCGTTGATGACCTTACTGATGAAGGAAGGATTGGAAGAAAGGCGCTTTGACAATTGAGTGAGGGTTAGTTCTTCATCTTCAAACAGTCGCTGCTGAAGAAGCATTTGCTCGATGGCTTGTTTCCACTTTTCCAGTTCCGGATCCGGGCCGGGAAGCAGTTCATAATCGGCATCGATAATACCGCTACCGGAGTCCGGTAAGGACAAGGGTGGTTGGTACCGGGGGAATTGCATGGGTTCAAAAAGAAGCTTATGCAAAGGGATAACTACCGCATTATATCCGTTGATGGCAATGTAATAA
>JALOMX010000101.1 GCA_025455245.1 Chitinophagaceae bacterium | reverse complement strand
TTCTATAGTAGTACCAAAAAAATAAATTAGTCAAATTGACTAATCTGATAAAATAATCTAAAACATTTATTAAAACAGGTCTATATATTTTAATATCCTGATATCATGTGTTACTTTTGATCGGTCTAACTGTTTGACTCTTCTTCAAGTCGATAGTAATCAATTAATCCGTTTAAAATTTCAAGTATGGCATCAAGTAAAGAGAATTTTCTGGTTTTAAATCCGGGAACTCGTAAGGAGTTGAAGGTTGAGCTACTCACACTCAAAAAGGCCGATATTATTATCCGTGCACTCAACCACAAGCTTAGGTTACAGATTATTCGCCTGTTGCAGGACAAAGGCGAAATGACTGTTACTGAAATTTATTCTAAGCTAAAACTTGAGCAGAGTGTTGCCTCGCAGCATCTCGCTATTTTACGTCGGGCAGGTATAGTAAATACAAGACGCGACGGTAAGTTTATATTTTATACTCTGAATCCATCAAGGATAGAAGAGATATATAATATTTCCAAGAATCTGATTAAGTAAAATAGTCTTAATATTGTTTGGTGCATGCGTAGCTGTAAAAAGCCGCATGCATTTTTGTTTTAATTGCAAGAATTCATTGATATGTACGATATAGAATTTTGGAAAGGATTGACGGATGATGAGAATGTTCTTATACTTGATATCAGACCCTACCGGATTTTTTCCGAAGGTTTTATCAGGGGAAGTATTTATATCCCATCGAAGACTCATTACATGGGCGATTTGATTCCGGGGCTTGCAGCAGATAAGAATAGAATTGTTGTAGTGGCAAATGAAGGGCAGGAATTGGAAGCATGGCTGTTTGATCTTTGCAATCAAAAAGCATTGCCTGAACCGGAAATGGTTTTTCTGGACTCCCGCACAAAACAATTGATTCCTGATTTACTTGACATGATCATTTTAATTGAGCCCGATGAACTTGCAATGGATTGGAAATTTGACCCAAACCTTGAACTTGTTGATCTGCGCACGTCCAATGAATACGATGAAGGACACCTTGAAGGTGCTAAATTGATTTCATTAGGTGATTTGAATGATGCTGCCCAAATTGCCATGTTTAGCGAAGAAAGCAATCTTTACCTGTATTGTTCGGATGGTGAAAGAAGTACCATGGCCGCGTCCATTCTTAAGGTTCATGGAATTCACAATCTGAGGATTATTGCAGCCAATTGGGAGGAGATTGCATTAACCTCCGGAATAAACATTGAGAAAAACGTTCAAAAACTAAACTAAGATTTGGGCATAGGAAGGCTGTCAATCCATTGCCCTGCATATTCAGGCTTCCATGGTCTTTTCCATCTTTTATGTGTCCAAAGGTATAATTCGGGTATTTCCCTGATTTCCTGTTCAAGCATATGGGCAAATTTCAGGGCAAGGGCTTGAGGGGTAGATGAAGATGGATCTTCCTCAAAAGGTACCGCCATATATTGGTAGTGACCTCTTTTGATTTTTCTGATTTTCAGATAAATATAGGGTTGATTCTGTTTAACAGCCCTTTTCCATGGACCATCAATAAACCCGGTAGGCTTATTGCAAAATTGAAGCCAATAAGCATTCCCGGGATTACTCGGACTTTGGTCGGCACCTACCACCATGACATACTGCTTTTGTGCCCATTCCTTCATTTCCTTACCCATATTTCCCGCTTTTAGCAGCACCAAACCAAAGCGGCTTCTGATTTTTAAAACAAGCCTTTCCATTACTTTATTGCTCAATGGCATATAAATGGCCAATACTTTAAATGGCAACAGGGATATGGGAAGCCCAACCGGTAAGTATTCCCAGTTCATAAAATGGCCTCCCACGATTTGTACAGATTTTCCTTCTTTGTAATATTTCTTAATACAATCAAGGTCACTTTTGATCAGTCTGTTTGCCTTTTTTTCGGTCATTGACAGGATCTTGATCATTTCAACCCATACATCGCAAAAGTTCTGAAAAACCTTTTTGGCTATCACTATCCTTTCCTGTTCTGTTTTTTCAGGAAAAGTGTCTTTCAGATACCCCAACACTAATTTTTTTCGGTAGCCAAATACATAGTAAACAAGTACATAGGCAAAATCGCTGAGTAAATAAATTACCCTGAAAGGCAAGAGTGACAACAGATAAAAAATGCCGTATGTGAGATAATACATATCAGCAAAAGTGGGGACTTTTTTACTATTCTTCTTTATCCTGATGGCCTTTCAGCAGAAAATTCTGGAAAATTGAATTCACTATAGATAAAAGAAAACTGAAGATTAAAGCCCACCAAAAGCTATCGACTTTAAATCCCTTAACCCAATGACTTGCCAGCAAAACCATACATGCGTTTATGACAAAAAGAAAAAGCCCGAGGGAGAAAATGGTCACCGGTAGCGTTAGAAGCACAAGTACCGGCCTGATTGTACTGTTTAATAAGGCGAGGAGCAGGGCTACCCATATGGCACTCCAATTATCTGCAACCTCAATACCCGGCAGGAGCATGTCGATCAGTAAAAGCGATATTGCAGATATCAGAATTCGGGCGATAATCAATTTCATTTGCTCATGATTTAATTTATGGTTGTTGCCTCCCGGTTAATTTCCGCCTTTGGTTTCAACCCTGAAATTCAGGTTTCTTCAGGTAAATGGGCTCCAAAAATTAATCAGAGCGGATTACCGTTCCTTTTTTCTACATCCTTTCCTCCGGTAAGGATATCGGGACTTGAAACAAGAGTTCATTTGGATTGCATAGGCTCCATTCAGGTAAGGTTTTTCCAATCGCAACATTAAGATAATTACCTCAATTGAAAAATCATAGTAATTCAAAAAAATATTTTATGGATCCGACAATTTTTGATTGGGGAAATACCGTTCATGAGGGCCCGGCAACCTTCTCCTAAAAAAATTTTATTTCTTTCCATAATTACTGTATTCTTGCAGCGAAAACAGAGTCCAAACACTGCTATTTTTCTCCTGTAATAGCCCACGGTTGCAACTCTCCACAAAACATTTTCAACACTTTTATTGAAAATTCAACTTGTTTTTACAATAATAACATCGTATGTACGACATACTGCAATTGAACGATATGCTCGTTCCCGAACTGGTAGATATTGCTGAAGAACTCAAAATTTCTAATGCAGCTAAACTCGACAAGCAAGATTTGATTTACAAAATCCTTGATAAGCAAGCCTTGCTGGAAAGCGCACTTAAAACCGGGGAAGGTGATTCAGCAAAACCCCGCCGGAAAAGGATCATAAAAACCAATGCCGGCCATGGTACCGAGGAAGCGGAAGTAATGAGTGAATCGCCTGCTGCAAAGGTTGAAACCGAAGCAGAATCTAACCATAAACCCCAAAGTAAAGAGCCTTCCCGTAAGCCTCTGAAATCGGCCAAGAAAGCAAAAAAGCCTGCTCCACCGGTTGAAAGAAAATCGGAAAATGAGGCAGTGGCGCCTGAAACTGCAGGTGATCCGGAGGAAAAGGAAGTGGCCGGGTCTGCTGATGATTTTAAGGCCGATGAAGAATTGGTGATGCCTGATATTTTCAGGAGCGCATTAAGTGCATTGGATGAGGCTGACAAGATGGCTATGAAGGAAATTGAAGAGTCCCTGACATCTGAGGAGGATGAATCAGAAGAGGAGGAACCGGTCATTCAAGAAATACCCGGAAGGATCATCGAGGCCCCTGTTCAGCGCTTCCAGCCAAAGCAAAAAGAACCCGCATTTAATATTGAATTTGACGGAATTGTTTTGGGTGAAGGTGTTCTTGAAATGATGCCCGATGGCTATGGTTTTCTGCGCAGCAGCGATTACAATTACCTGAGTAGTCCAGATGATGTGTATGTAAGCCCAAGTCAGATAAAATTATTTGGCCTCAAAACCGGCGACACTGTCATGGGTGCAGTTCGCCCCCCTAAGGAAGGCGAAAAATATTTTGCCCTTGTAAAGGTAGATACCATAAATGGTAAGACACATGAGCAGGTTCGTGACCGTGTACCATTCGATTACCTTACACCTTTATTTCCGTATGAAAAACTAAACCTGTTTACCACAGCATCCAATATAAGTACCAGGATAATTGACCTGTTCACTCCCATAGGTAAGGGACAGCGTGGATTGATAGTGGCACAGCCCAAAACGGGTAAAACCATGCTGCTGAAGGATGTAGCCAATGCCATAGCTGCCAACCATCCGGAGGTTTACCTGATGGTAGTTTTGATTGACGAAAGGCCTGAAGAAGTAACAGATATGGAACGCAGCGTGCGTGCCGAGGTATTGGCAAGCACTTTTGACGAACCGGCCGATAAGCATGTAAAAGTTAGCCAGATGGCCCTTCAAAAGGCAAAGCGCCTTGTAGAAGTAGGGCACGATGTGGTTATTCTGCTTGACTCAATTACCCGACTTGCCCGTGCATACAATACGGTGGCTCCTGCCAGCGGAAAAGTGCTGAGCGGCGGTGTAGAAGCCAATGCCATGCAAAAACCCAAACAGTTTTTTGGGGCAGCCCGAAAAATTGAAAATGGGGGTAGCTTAACCATCCTTGCAACTGCCCTGATTGATACCGGAAGCCGTATGGACGAGGTAATTTTTGAGGAATTTAAAGGTACCGGTAATATGGAACTGCAACTCGACCGTCGTCTTGCCAATAAGCGCGTATTCCCGGCCATCGATCTTGTGGCATCAAGCACGCGCCGCGATGACCTGCTGCTTGAAAAAGACGTGGTTAGCCGTATGTATCTGCTGCGTAATTACCTGGCCGATATGAATGCCGAGGAAGCTATGAATGAGCTGATGAAACGGATGCGCGGAACCAAGGACAATGCTGAGTTCCTTGCGAGTATGAACCGTTAGGAAAATTTTTTCTAAATACAACCCGCTTCATTGCGGGTTTTTTTATTCCCTTTATATTAGGTTTGTTGCAGTTTGAAAAAAACTGCGTATGTCCGTGAATCCATTGCAAAGAATGCTTGAAAAGATAAATGAAGCCGGATTGTGGCAGGGAGACATATTGCTCAAGAGAAATGATTACCTGAAAACCGAAGGAACAAAAGACACAAGGGTTTATTTCATTCATCAGGGTAGCCTCAGGATGTTTGTTGCAGAAGAAGGTGAAGAGCATACCATTCGTTTTGGATATCAGGGGAATCTTGTTGCGGCGCTCGATTCCTTCTTTTCAGAAAAGTCTTCGCCGTTGATCATTCAGGCATTGCGTAAAACAAGGATATCCTTCATCAGTAAAGAAATGTTTTCGCTTTTTCTGAATGAAGATGAGGAAAACAGGAACTTATGGATTCAAATTTTACAAGGCCTCATGGTTCAGCAGCTTGAACGGGAAGTTGACTTATTGACCACATCGCCTGCCGAGCGTTACCGTCGGGTATTTGAGCGCAGCCCCCACCTTTTTCAGAAGATACCCCATCGTTACATTGCAGCTTATTTGCGCATGACGCCGGAAACCCTGTCAAGGCTTCAAAAGTCTTGATCTGAATCAATAAATGGTAATTTTTTGCGGTACAATTTTGTACTTTAAATTTATTAAAGTATGAAACACAACACATCACACTGGCTCGCACAGCTTGCACAACACACACGAAATAACCTTCATCAGGCCACACAATGGTTGATGCTTGAAGAAGAAGAACTCCTTCAAAGGCCGGCTCCCGGTAAATGGAATGTTCTTGAGTGCATAGAACACCTCAACCGTTACAGCGATTTTTATTTGCCCGAATTCAGAAGGCGCATCGAAGCCTCCACTCTTCATCCTTCGGGTTCATTTTTCAAATCGGGTTGGCTGGGTGCTTTCTTTATAAAAAGTATGCAACCGGGACCCGATTCAAAAAAAATGAAAACTTTCAGGGAAATGGATCCCTCAGGACAAATGCTATCGAGGGAAGTAGTTGCAAAATTTATCCAACAACAAAAGGAGTTTTTGCAAATCCTGGAAAATGCCGCGAAGGTTGATTTAAACAGGATAAAAATATCCATAAGCATCACCAAACTCATAAGAATCAGGTTAGGTGATGGACTTGCTTTTTACACTGTACACAACAATCGCCATATTCAGCAGGCTTCTGAAGTCTTAAAAGCCAATGCTTCCATATTTGATATTGGTACCGTTTCGTGATATTTTGTCCATTTGATTTTTTTAAGGCAATGTGCTTTTTTGTACATTGCCTTTTGTTATGCTCAGGTACCTTTTACTTTTATCCGGATTTCTTTTAATGTTATCTGCTCCGGCTCAGCAAGAAGAATTTCAGCATTTCCCCTATGAGTTATTGGCATCAAGTATCAATGATAAGGGCGTATCGCCCGATACCGTTTTAAGTTATTTTATAAAGGCCGATCAATGTATGGAAATTGACCGGTACGACTCTGCGGAGTACTGGCTTGGAAAGGTTGGGGATGGACTTGCATTTAAAAAGCCCGGTGTATTTAATTATTATTATCATACGAGGCAGGCTGAAGTATTTTATTACAATGATTTGCTGCAATTGGGATTACAACAATCAAACAGGGCACTTACCATTGCCCAACAACTGAATGATAGCCTCTTCTTAGCGGATGCCTACAATTTTTTAGGTTTATTCTCTCTTAACCTTGAGAAATATGAAGATGCGGAGAAAAATCTTTTAAAGGGGTTATCTTTTTTTCAATCAGGTGGATATCGTAAACCGTTATTGGCCTTATCAAAACCATATCACTTGCATGGAAATATCGGAGAGGTATATACGAAGCTTAAATATTACGAAAAAGCATTATTTCATTTCCGGCGTTCCCTTGAGGAGGCTTCCAAAGAAAATCAATTACGGCCTCAGGCACTTGCCCTGATCAGTGCCGGTGAAGTACTTTTTGAATTAAATCAATCTGATTCAGCCATTGTTACCCTTTCCAAAGGCAAACAGATGGCGTTGGAAAACAAGGATTTTGACGTTGCGCTGTTTGTAAAGAAGCAGGAATCGCCATTTCAAGCGGAGCTGACCTTAAAGAAAGGAATCCCCAATTGAATCCTTTTTATACATTATTGTATATGCAAAGGGTTGTTTCGGCCCTTAAAGCCATGAAAGATTTCGAGGCGGTTTCCGTAATGCAGGCTGAAATCATGAATACCGAACAGGAGGTTCGCCGGAAAAATAATGTAATGATTGAAGATGTATTAAGTGCCGGGCTGAAAAATGAAAACAGGTTACTGCAAATAGAAATTAATGAAAGCAAAGAGAAAGACAAGAATAACAGGATAAGAATTGCAGGGCTGATTATCATCATTGTGCTCCTCGTTGTTTCCGGACTGTATTACCGAAACAGTCTTCAGCAAAAGCTGAAACTTGCAGGGATGCGCGAAAAGATCAGTCAGAATTTACATGATGATATTGGCGCCTCCATCAGCAGTCTTCACATATATAGTTCAATAGCACAGGATGCACTGTTAAAGAACCCTGTCAAGGCAGGCACCCTTCTTGAAAGAATAACAGAGCAATCCCTCATATTGATGGAGAATATGAACGACATGGTTTGGAGTATGAAGAGTGATAGAGATGTAATGCCCCTTGGAACCCGCCTTAAAAATTTTGGTTCTGAACTTCTAACTGTTCAGGATATAAAATGCAGGTATGAAATTGATGAAGATGCTTTCAGGCTTTTTAAGGGTTTTGAGGAGCGAAAAAATATATTGTTGGTCATTAAAGAGGCTATGAATAATATTTCAAAATATAGTCAGGCGAAGGAGGCAGCGGTTGTTTTTAAGAAATGTAAAGAGGGTTTCGTTGAATTGATAGTAGAAGACAACGGTAAGGGATTTGAAGAGGCGTTGATAAAAAGGGGAAATGGGCTCAATAACATGTCAAACCGTATCAAAGAAATGAAGGGCACTTTTCAGGTAAAGTCGGCTAATGGCAAAGGCACCCGGATCAGGTCAGTTATTCCCATCCCTTAAATTAGGTATTGCGCCAAATTCTCCTTAAGAGTACTTTTATTTTTTTTTAATGAGTATCAGGGTATTTATTTACGATGACAGCGTTGTACGCAGGCAAAGCCTCAGGGCATTGATTGAAATGTCCGAAGGTTTGGAATATTGCGGGGAAAGTGCTGATTGTTCGGATGTTTTGAGTGAAATGGAAGGCCATAAACCTGATGTGGTATTAATGGATATACATATGCCCGGTGTGGGTGGTATTGAGGGCCTGAAAATGTTGAAGCGCAGTCACCCGGAGGTCAGGGTCCTGATGCAAACGGTATTAAGTATCAAAAATGGTGCAAACGGCTATGTGCTGAAAAAGGATTCGCCGGCACGTTTGGTCGAAGCTATTAAGGATGTGTACGAAGGCGGCGCTGTGATGAATCCCGGTATTGCACAAAAGGTACTCACTTTTTTTGCCCCCAAACAAACCTCCGGTTTATTATCTGAGAGAGAAATAGAAGTACTTAGGTTGCTTGCAGACGGATACAGTTATAAAATGGCCGCCGCTCAGTTGGGGCTTAGTTTTCATACCATTAATACACATATAAAAAAAATTTATGAAAAGCTGCATGTGCAGTCATTGGGAGAGGCCATAGCCTATTATTATAAAAATATCGGTTAGCACAATTTTGTATTGAATTATAATAATTATTTCTACCGGAAAACTTAATTCATATGATGAAATATTTACCCTTGGTGTTTGCTTTGTTGCTCTTCTCAAAACCCGGTTCGGGGCAAGTCAATTACAGCCTTACCAACTTCAGGTATCAGCAATCCACTTATGCCGATATAAGCGGAACGGGAACAGTAATTGCCATGACCGACCCTGCAGCGGGATCGAGTGTGAATCCAATAGATATTGGTTTCAGCTTTAATTTCTATGGCAATGTTTTTACCCAATGTATGATCCATGCAGATGGCATTCTCCGGTTTGGCACTGCTGCCCCCGGGGCTGCTACTGATATCAGCGTCAGTCCTGCCAATTCACATGCCGCAGTCTTTTCCAGCACGGCGGCCGGTTTTCAGAATATAGTGATGCCCCTGTTTACCAACCTTGTTCAAGGCAGCAGTATTCCGGAGTTTCATGTATTAACTTCAGGGATTGCCCCCAACCGGGTATGTACCATTCAATGGAAAAATTTACGTGATGCTGATAATGCCGGCGGGGGGCAGCAGCATCAATATGCCAATTTGGAATTTCAGGTGAAACTTTATGAAACTTCGAATGATATTGAATTTTTGTATGGTACATGGTTGACTTCCGCAGGTAGTATATCTGCCCAAAGGCGTAATGGTGCGGCCGGTATTAAAGCAAGCACTTCTAATTTTTTGGCGATGCTCAGGAACAATTCCACTATACCCTTTAACAAGGTTGAAGTGCTTGACCCACCAAAATATGCCCGCTTTCCAGGTACCCAACACACATATAATAAAACAAATATCCCGCAGGCCGGAAGTGGGTACCGGTTTTTTGGCAGGATTGCCAATGACATTTCGGTGGGCAAAATTTATCTTGACAGTATAACTCCGGCGGGAAAGCAGGTTCCCGGAAATATTGAAGCGCTTATTCGTAATGAAGGCACTGAAGCAGTCAGTAACATAGATGTGCAATTACAGGTTTCGGGTGCCAATTCCCATAGTGTTGTAGTCAACATACCAAGTCTTGCTGCAGGGGCTGAACAGAACGTCACCTTTCCGGAATTTGATATGCCCAATAAAGGGATACAACAAGTTTTGGTAAGTGTATCGTCGGCAACCGACCAAAGAAACGCCAATAACAGTTTGAATCTGGTACAGGCAGTATCGCAATCACATACACAGGTATATGATCCAACCACATACATTTCAGGAATAGGTTATAATGGTGTATCCGGTTTTGCAGCACTTAAAATGTTTGGGTTTGGAACGCGAAAAATATCGCAGATCAGAATACCCTTTACATCCTATAGAAATACAGTGAATGTGCGTATTTATGAAGATGGAGGTGCAGGAGGTAGTCCCTCTGCATCACCCATTTTTACCAGCGCTTCTTTTTTAACTACCAGTGAACAGGAGATGGTTATTCCCATCATTCCTGCCGTTACGGTTGAAGGAAATTATTTTGTTGTTGTACAGCAGCAAACTACTTCCAACATGGGCTGGGGTATAGGAATAAATACCCCGATGAGATTATCCAGGGTGTATAATAATACTGCCGGCAGTTGGGCACCACAGGTAAATACAACACCCTGGCAGGTACTGGCAAAAGTATATGAAGAAAACAGTACGCCTGATATTGGCATCGAGCGATTGGTTGCACCGGGTTGCACCTACAGCAACAGCACCGAAGTAAAAGTATCCCTGCGCAATTTCAGTAATCAGGCCATTGATTTTAGCAGTACGCCCACTACCATTACAGGCTTTGTTGAAAATCCGGGAGGCGTACAATCTCCCTTCACCATTCAAAAAAATTCGGGTTCATTGGCGGCAGGTGCTGCCGAGGAGGTAACGGTGTTGAATACCTATGATTTTTCTCCCCGTGGGTTTCACCGGTTTACAGCCCGGACAAACCTGGCGGGCGATGCCGAACCCGGAAATGACAGCCTGCTGTTTTTTATCAACAACAGCATAGCAATAACCAGCAGCGCAAGTGCCCCTGTTTGTCCGCTCACTGCCGTTACACTTACCGGGGTTACATACCTTGCCAGTCCGCAATGGGATGTGGAAGGCAGCATTAGTTCGGGAACCTCGCCAAGGGTCATCAATCCTGTTAAGAATACGGTTGTGAAATTCAGGGGTACCGATTACCGGGGTTGTACGCTCGAAGACAGCATCATTGTGCAGGTAACCAATACCGGGTTACCCCCCAAACCAATTCTGATGTTTGGCGATACGATTCTTAGCCATCGCAATGCTTTTAAAGATACGGTTCGGGTGAAAAAGCTGGAGGGCCATACTATTCAGTGGCTTGGTGGGATAGGCACGCCCACCGCTGACAGCGCGTTGATCATCAATCAGATTGTTGGTTTGCAAAATGCAAAGATCAGTGCGGCCTATGTACGTACTTCGGATGGTTGTGCCAATCCGGGTGATACCTTGACCTACAGTTATATCAACGGTGTTTTGCATAATGAAAACAGCCCTCTTACTGTTTGTGATACCGCGTTTTACGATGCCGGCGGGCCTGTACTTTTAACCGGAAACAATATGACCCGGACATTTACCCCTGCCGCCCCGGGCACCAAAATGCGCCTGACTTTTTACAGGGTCGATCTGGCAAACTTTGCCGGCATTCAGGTATTCGATGGCCCCAATACATCTTCTCCACGTATTGAAGCCCTTGCCAGCCCGCAAAATGGAAACACCATAAGGGAGTTTATTGCTTCCAATGAATCCGGCGTATTAACGGTTCAGTTTTCGGTTGGAAGTGGCAGGGTTGGTGGGCAGGCCTTACCTGTTACACCCCCGAAATTTACAGGACCGTTGAAAACGGTAACTGGATTACGGCCTCTAACTGGGAAAAGAAAATTCCGGGAGGTAATTATGTTCCTGCAAGTCGGCCACCTTTGAAAGGGGATGACAGCGTTTACATCAGGCATAACATCACCCTTTCGGTTTCAACCCCAATGGATCAGATACTGATAGAGCCTTCGGGTATCCTTAATATTGAAAGCCCAACGGTTAATTTTATTTCGATGCCGGCCTATAAAACGGTTCAACAGCCGGAATTTTTGGTGCAGGGTACACTCAATATCAGTCCAAGGGTTCAGATCTTTGGCGTCAACGGTCAGATGATCGTACCGGGAAGGTTGAATAATTTTGGAGAGATTGACCTTGATTCGGTTGTATTCAATGGAACCGTACCACAAACCTTTGGAAACTTCAGTGGTGCATCGGGGCGGATGAAAAGGCTTCATTTAAATAACCCTGCCGGTCTGACAATGGGAAGTGATCAGGAGGTAACAGGTATCTCCTTTGTAGCCGGATTATTAAACACCAACAGCGAAAATGAGATCACTTTATTAAGTGAAGCAAATCCTGACAACAACGGACATCCGGGTTCTTTTGTAAACGGTCCGTTGAATGTAAGTCTTGGCAGAGGTTCAGGGGAAAGGTTATTCCCCATTGGAAAGAATGGAGAGTACAGACCCATTTTAATCAATAACAGCAGTTCCAACAATGAAGAAATATCGGATCTTCTGAAAGCCGAAGTATTACAAGGGCCTCCACCTTCGAGATCACTTCCTGCGGGCATTACCAAAGTGTCTGAGATAAGGCACTACCGTGTAACCCGTGTAGGTAATTCCGGGGTTGATTTTACCATTACCCTTCCTTACGGATTGGATGATGGAGTAAGCGATCCGGCCAATTTGACCATTGTTAAGGATAATGGATCAAATGCATGGGTAGATATCGGTGGAACTCCAAGTGGTCCCGCACCGGGCCTGATTATGAGCGGTGTTTTTAATGGATTCAGCGACTTTGTATTGGCCAATAACACAGGC
>JALOMX010000100.1 GCA_025455245.1 Chitinophagaceae bacterium | reverse complement strand
ACCGGCTGGAGACTGAAAGACCACGGTATTGGAAACACCACGAATTTCTTAACCGGATTTGCCATCAATGCAGGTAATTTTCAGGTGGCCCCGAACTTTATGTGGCAAAAGCCAATTGAAGGCCCCATACCATTCGGCATGGCAGCCCCTGCACAGCCAAGGAATATTCTGGATGATCCTTTTGCCGTGCGGTCAAACCGCGAAACCGTGGGTGGTGAACTGTTGCTGACATTTGACCCTACCCCCGGTACATGGATGTACGAGTGGGATAACGACAGGGCAGAAGATGCCAAATTTGCCATGAGTGTTGACTTTGTGTATCGTCACCTGCCTACCATTCAGGATGCTGCAATTGGTATCCTTGCCAATGGTCGTACCTTCTTCGCTTTCCCGGGTTCTGCGCCTGCAGAAGACTTGTGGGAAGTGAACACGCGCATCGTTTCAAAACTTAACCCCAACCTTGGCTTTATTTTTAATGGTTACATCGGCAACGGTCAGGCCAATGGCAGCGACCCAAGGCTGATACAACGTTCGGGTTTTGACATCAGGACCATTTACAAGCAAACCAAGTTTGTTACCATGGCCAAGTTTAACGATTGGGGCCCCTTTGACTACCACAGGGATTTTAACCTCACATTCCCGCTTCAGTTAATGGCGGATATTTCAACCTCGGTGGGCAAACCGGATTGGTTTATCTTACCATCAACTAAAATCGGAATCATGGGGACCTACCGCACCCTCGACAGGTATTCCAACAGGTATGCACCTGTAAAAATTCAGGCACCTACCGGCGAATGGATTCCTGATCCGACAGCCATCGGATTTCCAAATGGAAATGAATGGGAAATAAGGACCTACATTCAAATAAACCTTGGTAAATAATATTCACTTCAAAAAGATATTGTATGAATAAGATTGTTTTTAATTTAATGGCCGTTACCCTCTTGTTCCTTTGGGGTTGTGAAAAAAGGGACATAAGCGAATTGCAGGAATTGGAGTTTCCTGCAAACGGAGAGGTTTTTATTGACGACTTTACTGGTGATCTTGCATATTCGGCATTTGGAGGTTCTGATGTAAGGGCTTTTTCAATAGAAACAAGGGAAACCTACAACAATAGCCAACGATCCATCAGAGTTGATGTGCCTGATGCCAATAGTCCTTCAGGCGCTTTTGCCGGAGGTGTTTTTTATAGCAGATCAGGCAGGAACTTAAGCAATTTCAATGCACTTACTTTTTATATAAAGGCTAATCAGGCAGTAAACATTGGTCAAATTGGGTTTGGGAATGATTTAGGTGAAAACAAATATGCAGTATCCATTTCTAATATACCCGTAACTGCTGCATGGAAAAAAGTGGTTATACCCATTCCGGATCCAAGTAAGTTAACAGTAGAAAAAGGCTTGCTTTATTATGCTTCCGGTCCTATCAATGACAGGGGGTACACTTTTTGGATTGATGAAGTAAAATTTGAAAACCTGGGTACTTTACTCCCTGTTGAGTCTTCTATTATGAATGGAACCAATACCTCCATAACCACTTTTGTAGGTGTTACAAGCACCGTAAGTGGCATGACTTCAACTTTCAATTTACCTACCGGCGTAAACCAATCTGTCAATTTAAGCACAGCCTATTTTCAATTCAGTTCGTCTAATCCTGCTGTTGCAAGTGTAAATGCCCAAGGTATAGTAAACTCATTAAGTGCCGGAACTGCCAATATTACAGCTACGGTTGGAGGTGTTACAGCAAAAGGAAGTTTAAGGATCAATTGTGTTGGTGTTTATACCCCTGCACCAACACCAACAAGAAGCCAATCAAACGTAATTTCTATTTTTTCGGATGCTTACGTTAATGTACCTGTAAACTATTATAATGGTTACTGGGAGCCCTGGCAAACTACTGTTTCAAATGATTTTACCGTAAATGGCGATAACGTACTCAACTACAATATTTTCAATTTTGTGGGTATTGAATTTAGTTCCCCAACCGTAAATGCAAGCAGCATGACTCACT
The DNA here is from genome assembly GCA_025455245.1 of Chitinophagaceae bacterium. GTDB lineage: Bacteria > Bacteroidota > Bacteroidia > Chitinophagales > Chitinophagaceae > Phnomibacter. The sequence goes on along the minus strand of JALOMX010000100.1, from coordinate 5,088 downwards.
TGCATATAAATACCTATTTTCCGGGTGCAATTGCTCCGGGAAGGGAACTGAGGATAATTGTAGTTGATTTTGGTGCTAATGGTGCTTTTGGTGGCGGTGATGATACCAGGCATTCTACTACTATTACTGCTCCTACATTGGTATCAGGAAGATGGATGACCATTGAACTTCCTTTCTCGGCAATGCCCAATCTGTCAAGCCGGAGCAACTTAGGTCAGATTATATTTGAAGGTGGAGACGGCGGGGTTATGTATGTAGACAATATTTATTTCTTCAGAAATGAAACCGCTCCTTCAACGGCCGCACCAACACCAACGAGGCCGGCAGCCAATGTTCTGTCTGTTTTCAGCAATGCTTATACCAACATTCCGAATACCGATTTTAACCCTAACTGGGGACAATCAACAGTTGTAACGCAGGTACCTATAGCCGGTAACAACACCTTACGCTATGCAAATTTTAATTACCAGGGCGTTCAACTAGGCAGCAGTCAGAATGTGAGTACGTTTACCCATTTTCACATTGATTATTTTTCTACAAATGCTGCAACGCTACGTGTATTCTTAATCAGCCCCGGGCCTGTGGAACGTTCGTTTTCACTTCCCGTACCTACCTCAGGCTGGAATAGTTTAGATATTCCTCTTTCCGCCTTTAGCGGAGTTAATTTAAGCGACGTAATACAATTAAAATTTGATGGCGGAACCGGAAGCGATGTATTTATTGACAATATGTATTTCTACAGATAGTTTGAATATTCTGAAAATTTAATTCATTGATAAGCAATATAAAAACGATGGTATGCAAAAGACTAAAGTAAAATATATGCAACGGCATTTAGGCAATATTTGCCTGTTTGCACTGACGGTATTGGTATTTACAAGCTGTGAGAAAGATGCAGTACAAACCGTACCCGAAAGGCAATGGGAACTGGTTTGGAGTGATGAATTTACGGGTGCGGCAGGTACTCGTCCGGATGATACAAAATGGAATTATGATATTGGGCGTGGCCCCAATAATGACGGATGGGGCAATCAGGAATTTCAGGTATACACTAACAGTACAGATAATGTAAGGTTAGATGGATCCGGGAATTTATTGATTATTGCAAATGGCTCAAATGGTGCGTATACTTCGGGCAGGATAAAAACCCAGGGCAAATTTGCTTATGGATATGGAAGATATGAGGCAAGGATAAAAACCCCATACGGTCCCGGAATCTGGCCTGCATTCTGGATGTTGGGTGATAATATCAATACGGTTCCATGGCCTCAATGCGGCGAAATTGATATTATGGAGGTAAGAGGACAAGAACCCCATATTTTACATGGTTCAGTGCATGGTCCCGGATATTCAGGGGGAAATGCGCTTACCAAATCATATGTATTGAACAATGACCGGTTAGATTCAAAATTCCGGATATATGCCGTAGAGTGGGGCCCGGATTATATTGACTATTTTGTTGATGATTATTTATATCAACGCATTACCCCTGATGACGTCAAAGGAAAAGGAGAGTGGGTATTTAACCAGGACTTTTTTATCCTTTTAAACGTTGCTGTGGGTGGAACATTTGTTGGCTTCCCAACATCCGGTACTCCTTTCCCGCAAACAATGACCGTTGATTATGTAAAGGTGTATAAGGAAGTTCAGCCATAATTATTTAGTTGCTTTAACATAACCGTTTTTTATGTCTTTATTGCTGGCTTTGTGCCTGCAAATCAGAATCCTATCCCCTTAATCTTACATTATTTCAGGATTTAATATTTAAAAATAATAATAGATTAACCAACCAATATGGACAAGTCCAAACAACCTGCTTTACAGGAAGTTAGCATCGGTGGAGAGGTATTCAACAAAATTTCCAATGTTCAGGAAATGCGTCCGTTTTTCATGAGCATCGTCAGCGACTCCAACCACTGGCTTTTTGTTTCAAGCAACGGAGGTATTTCGGCAGGGCGAAAAAACAGCGAATATGCTCTTTTTCCTTATTACACCGATGACAAAATAGTTGACTACGCCGAAATTACCGGCAGCAAAACCATTATAAGGAATTCAGTGAATGGGCTACCACAAACCTGGGAACCCTTTTCTTCGAGAAGTGAAATCCTGTTTACCTGTCAGCGGAATATTTATAAAAGCATTTTTGGTAATAAAATCATTTTTGAAGAAATAAATGAAACCCTTGGTCTCACCTTCCGGTACGAATGGAATACAAGCAACCTGTATGGTTTTGTGCGAAGGGCAACCTTGGTAAACCACTCATCCAATGAATCAGCCTTCACCGTGCTCGATGGTTTGCAAAACATTTTGCCTTATGGTGTAGGACCTGATCTTCAAAATACGACAAGTGTGCTTGCCGATGCTTACAAACGGTCAGAATTACTGCCCGCATCGGGTCTTGGGATATTTGCCCTCAGTGCAATTATTGTTGACAAAGCCGAACCAAGCGAAGCACTGAAAGCAAACACCGTTTGGTCGCTTGGCTTACCGAAACCCCAATACCTGCTTTCTTCCCTTCAGTTACAGGCATTCAGGCAAAGGGGCGAGGTCAGTCAGGAAGAAGATGTAAAAGGAGAAAGAGGGGCTTACTTTATGGTAAGCGATTTTACCCTGAAAGCCGGAGAAGAAAAAGAGTGGATGATGGTGGCAAACGTAAATCAAAACCATGCTGCTATTATAACGCTGGATGAACAGATCAAAAACGATGATGCTTTACAGCAAAAAGTGTTGGATGATATACATCTTGGCACCGAAACCCTGATCAAACTGGTAGCGGCCGCCGATGGCCTGCAATCAACATCAGACAGGTTAAAGGATACAAGGCATTTTTCCAATGTGCTATTCAACATAATGCGTGGAGGCATTTTTGATGACAACTACAAGATAGAAAAATGGGATTTTGCCAAATACCTGCAAAAAGCAAACCGGAAAATTTCAATTGAATTAAATCCACTACTGGATCAATTGCCCGAAATATTCTCTGTATTTGAATTAAAGGAACTTGCCGCACAATCGGGCAACATGGATTTTATGAGGCTTTCCACCGAATACCTGCCTTTAAAATTCAGCCGCAGGCATGGCGACCCAAGCCGTCCGTGGAATCAGTTTTCCATAAATACCCGTAGCGAAACGGATGGTTCCAAAATACTGGATTATCAGGGCAACTGGCGCGATATTTTTCAAAACTGGGAAGCTTTGGCCCACGCCTACCCCTCGTTTATGGAAGGCATGATCTTTAAGTTCCTGAATGCTTCCACATTTGACGGTTACAACCCTTACCGCGTTACCAAGGACGGCTTCGATTGGGAAACGATCGAACCTGATAATCCGTGGTCGTATATTGGCTATTGGGGCGATCATCAGATCATTTACCTGCTTAAGTTTTTTGAATTCTACGAAAACCATACACCCGGAGGCTTGCAACAATGGCTTGCAGGAGATGGTTTTGTGTATGCCAATGTACCATACCGCATAAAGCCTTATTCCGACATACTGCGCAATCCCAAAGACACCATTTTATTCGACCACCACAGCGACCGGCAAATACATGAACGCATGGCCATAGTGGGTGCGGATGGAGCCCTGCTTACAAACAAATCCGGACAGATACACCATGTAAGTTTCATCGAAAAGATTCTCGCTACCGTTCTTTCAAAACTTTCAAACCTTGTACCCGAAGGCGGTATCTGGATGAACACACAGCGACCCGAATGGAATGATGCAAACAATGCATTGGTAGGAAACGGCCTTTCCATGGTAACCCTGAATTATCTGAGGCGCTTCCTGAAGTTTTTCGAACCTATACTTCAGCAGGCAGGAGAAAAGCAAGCGCCTGTTTCGGTTGAGCTAAAAGGGTTTTTTGAAGAAATTGCCCAAACTTTTCAGGATCATTTGGTTGATGTTGAAAACAACCTGAACAATGCAAAAAGAAAACAAATAACCGATGCTTTGGGCATAGCAGGGAGCAACTTCCGAAATAAGGTTTATGACCATGGTTTTGAAGGAAAGAAAGAAAATATCACCGTTAAAAAGATTTTAGATTGTTTCGGAAATGCCATGGCTTTTCTGGAACAGGCGATCAGGGTAAACAAAAGACAGGACAACCTGTACCATACCTATAACCTGATATCATATGATGAAAAAGAAGCACACATCGGGTATCTCAGCGAAATGCTTGAAGGACAGGTGGCCGTGCTGAGTTCAGGGTATCTTTCGGCAACAGAAAGCCTTCATGTGCTGGATGCATTAAAGAACAGTTCGCTGTATCGTAAAGATCAATACAGCTATATTCTGTATCCCAATAAAAACCTCCCGGGTTTTCTTCAAAAAAACAATATCCCTCGGGCGCTTGCGGACCAATCGGCCCTGTTGAAAAAGTTGCAGGAAGATGGAAACCTTTTTATTGTTGAAAAAGACATTAAAGGAGATCTGCATTTTAACGGCAACTTCCGAAATGCAAATGACCTTGAGGCTGCGCTACAAAATTTAAATCCGGTTTATCTGCCATTGGTTGAGGCTGAGAAGGCTCTTCTGCTGAGAATATTTGAAGAAGTATTCCGTCACAAAGAATTTACCGGAAGATCTGGTACATTTTATGGGTACGAAGGTTTGGGGTCCATTTATTGGCACATGGTTTCCAAACTGCTGCTTGCTGTACAGGAAACATGCCTGCGCGCCATTGAAGAAAAGGCAGATAAACAAACCATTGACAGATTGGTGCAACATTACTACGACATAAACGAAGGTATCGGGGTGCACAAACCACCACAGCTTTACGGTGCTTTTCCAACGGACCCCTATTCGCATACCCCGTTTGGCAAGGGTGCACAGCAACCCGGCATGACAGGACAGGTGAAAGAGGATATTTTGTGCCGGATAGGTGAACTTGGTATTTGTATCAAGGATGGAAAACTGCATTTTAACCCGGTTCTTTTAAAAAGAAATGAGTTTAACGCACAAGCCCGGATGGTTCATTATGCTGATGTAAATGGTATGACCCGGGAAGTAGAAATCGGAAAAAACGAAATCTTCTTTACCTATTGTCAGGTACCGGTTATTTATACAATAGCCGGAAAGGAAGAAACGAAT
>JALOMX010000099.1 GCA_025455245.1 Chitinophagaceae bacterium | reverse complement strand
GTGCCTATTTCTACATGTCCAAAACCAAGTACTTCAAGTTCCCGGAGGTACAATGCATTTTTATCGAAACCGGCACCAAGTCCAACAGGGTTTTTAAACCTAAGACCCAAAAAATCCACCGGTTTGTCGGCAGGGCAAAACCTCCACTTCATAAACTTCCTGATAAACCCAACACTGCATAAGCGCTTAAGCCAGTTCATAGAGAAGTGATGCACCCACTCGGGATCGAAAAAGAAAAGGATGGTTCGTAAAACAATATACATACCGGGCAAAAGTAGTGCAGCAGGTGTCTTTTCAAAATTTTTACACTTTTATATTTTGCCATTAATGAAAACCACCTACTTTTACAATTAGTTGCATAAACAACTAAATTATAAAATTCCAATGGTCAAAAACCAAATTCCAGACCTCCTGGGATTTGGAATTTGTTAATTTGGAATTTATACCTTGTTTTATGAAAGATGCATACATAGTTGCCGGATTTCGCACAGCGGTAGCCAAAAGTAAAAGAGGGGGATTTCGTTTTACCCGCCCCGATGATTTGGCGGTAGATGTTATTAAAGGTCTGCTTGCCAGCCTGCCTGCACTTGACCCCTCAAGGGTAGATGATGTAATTGTGGGAAATGCGGTACCTGAGGCTGAACAGGGTTTACAAATAGGTCGTATTATCAGCGCCCGTGCCGTTGGCAAAGATGTTCCCGGCATGACGGTAAACCGCTATTGCGCCAGCGGGCTTGAAACCATTGCCATTGCTACTGCCAAAATTAGAAGCGGTTTTGCTGAATGCATTATTGCCGGTGGCGTAGAAAGTATGAGCCTTGTACCCACTGCCGGATGGAAGACCGTACCCAATTACACGGTTGCCAGCAAAGAACCTGACTATTACCTGAGTATGGGTCTTACCGCCGAAGCAGTGGCAAAAGAATTTAAGGTAAGCCGTGAAGATCAGGATGTGTTCAGCTACCATAGCCATCAGAAAGCCATTACAGCCATAGAAAATGGTTACTTTAAAGATGGGATTATTCCCATTACCATAGAACAAGTTTACATCAACGAAAAAGGAAAGCGTGCCACCCGCAGTTTTACGGTGGATACCGATGAAGGCCCCCGCCGTGATACAAATATGGAAGCCCTTGCCAAACTGAAACCCGTATTTGCAGCCGATGGGACCGTAACGGCAGGAAATGCGTCTCAAACAAGCGATGGCGCTGCATTTGTGGTAGTAATGAGCGAGGACATGGTAAAAGAACTGAACCTGCAGCCGATGGCAAGATTGGTTGCCTGCGCCAGTGCAGGTGTTGAACCGCGCATTATGGGTATCGGACCGGTGGCAGCCGTGCCAAAAGTGCTCAAACAGGCAGGGATGCAGCAAAATGATATTGACCTGATTGAATTGAATGAGGCATTTGCGAGCCAAAGCCTTGCTGTTGTTCGTGAACTTGGCCTGAACCCGGATATTGTAAACATAAACGGCGGTGCCATCAGCCTTGGTCATCCCCTTGGATGTACCGGAGCAAAACTTACGATTCAAATAAGCCACGACCTGAAAAGGCTTGGTAAAAAATACGGTATGGTAACGGCATGTGTTGGCGGAGGTCAGGGCATCGCCGGTATTATAGAAAGGCTTTAAATAAAACCGATCCTTAATCATAATTGAAAAATCCCATGCAGAAAAAGGCGGAGTGCTTCCGCCTTTTTTTATTGGAATTACCTGCTAATCGGTTAACTGATACTGTCTTCCGAACCGACGGATAAACCTTTCCAGTTTATCACCGCCCAAATGTGCTTCCACCGGATAACATTCAAAACCTGCCCTTTGCAATAAGGTTAGCACACCATTGGGGCCAAAAAGATGGGCAGCTCCTACTGCCACAAAAGTTTTTTGATTTATGAGTTGTATTTGTAAGTCTTAAGGAAGAGGGGACAAAGAAAGTATTATTCTTTTTTTGAATGAAATTTATGGAATGCATTCACTAGGTAAGTGGACTGGAATTTCGAGCAGGTTAAAAATAGATTTTTATTTTTAACCAATCAAAATTTCAAAGATGAAAAGGAACACATTTTCCGAAAGCAAGATTTTAGAGATTTTGCAGGAGCAGGACGCTGGCCTTAAAGTGACCGATATCTGCCGCAAACATGGCATTAGTGATGCTACATTTTTTAATTGGAAAAAACGTTATGGTGGTATGACCATTAGTGAAATTAAGCGTGTGAAGGAATTGGAAGAAGAAAACGCGCGGTTAAAAAAGATGTATTCTAATTTAAGCCTTGAACATGATGCCTTAAAGGATGTAATTGCAAAAAAGCTTTAGCGCCTTCGTGTAAGGAAGAATGTGTGGAGTATTTGAAGCTGAAATGGGAGCTGAGCCACACGAGGGCGTGCCTATTAATGTCAGCCAGCAGAAACAGCAAATATTACAAAAAGAAGATGCCGGAAAAGGATGCTGTGGTTAGAAAAGCTATTGAAAAAGTATTACCCGGTTGCAGAAAGGGGCGGAAGAAAGTAATTCCCCTTGTGCAAAAGGATCATCCGGAAATTGGCGCATTCAGGATTCGCCGGATTTATGTACAATCTGGTTTTAACCTATTCCAAAAAACCCGCTCAAGAAGAATACAGGCTGAGTCCAATCCATTGCCTATTTGCCTGAAAGCGAATGAAGAATGGGCTATGGATTTTATGAGTGATGCTTTGGAAAATGGACGTCGGATAAGGGTTTTTAATGTTGTTGATCATTATAGCCGGTTTTTCATTACCTCAAAAATATCCTCGAGCATACCAGCCCGGATGGTTATTGAACACCTTGAAAATGCAATTGAAATGTACGGAAAACCAGAACGCATACGAACCGATAATGGTCCTGAATTCAGGAGTAAATTATTTCAATTATGGATGAAGGACCACTCAATTAAGTGGGAGCAAATACAGCCCGGAAAGCCACAGCAGAACGGTTATATAGAAAGACTGAACAGGACATTTAGGGAGGATGTGCTGGATGCGAATATTTTCCCATCTATTGTAAAAGCACAGCAAATAGCAGATAAATTCAGGAATGAATACAATGAAAAAAGGCCACACGAAGCCATCAAGAATTTAACCCCATCAAAACTCATGGTTGCATAGGGGTTTTCTTAGGCATGTGGCCAATAGAAAGTAATATGATAAAAAAGAAGAATACAAAAATGAAACAGCAGATACCGAAAAAGATACCTGCTGTCTACTTTCTCCTGGCGAGAAACCTATCCCTGGTGGGTTGCTCCCCAGCAGAGCCCACTTCCGTTTCGGTTCTCATTGCAAAATTCATTACAACAAACTATATTTACAACCTGCAAAATTTTCCTGCCACTTTCAACTATATAAAAAGAAATAACAGGGATACATGAAAATCTATTATTGAGGAAAACCAACCTACGTAGATACCAACTATTTTTTTGTCTTATTGCTTATTAAAGCTAATTTTAATTTTTACGGTGTTTACATGAGGGTACTTAGAATGAAATTTTTTAAGCGGTTATTGGTTATTCTTCTTGCTCTTATCGTAATCTCCGGCGGGGCCCTTATTTTAATATTATCGTACAAATCAAAAGAAATTCTGAAAGAAATTGTAAGAAAAACCTCCGGTGGAACCTATAAGCTTGAGGTTAATTCAGTTTCATTTTATACAAGGAAGGCGGGCATTGGGGCAGAAAAGGTGAGCATTATTCCCATTCAGGATACTACAGGTAAGGCCAGTATTTCATTTGAAAAACTTGAAATCCGATTGAGTTCCCTGTTGAACCTTATTTTCAGTAAAAATCTGGAGATTCTAAAAATTGATTTGATCAGGCCCGACATTATCACCTATGCCCAAAAAAAGACCGGGGGAGAAAAAAAGGCGATTGCAGAAACCATTGGCGAAATTCAATCCAAATTGCTGCAATCCATTCAGGTATTAGATGTACAAAACGTAGAGATTATTGATGCCTCTTTAAAGATTTATATAAAAGATACGCTTACCAGCAAATTGTTTGCCGTTAACCACATTAACCTGCACCTGACCGATATTTACCTGGACAAGGAAACCAAACTGAATGGAAAATATCCGGGTATAAAAGGTGCGCTCATTCTGAAGAATCCAACGATACATTTGCCGGATTCAAATATAACTGTTCGGGTCAACAGACTTGAAGCAAATGTGACAAATAACAGGCTGGTGATTGACACCATTGACCTGAAGGTATTGCAACAGGAACAAAAACCTCAACAACTGAAGCTTTCAACCCTCGGTATCTCCCATTTAAACTGGAAGCGATTTTTAAATGAAGGGGTTATTGAACTGGATACGCTATTCGCTCAAAAGGGGGAAACAAACATCAACCTGTCAGGTACAAACCCTTCCAAAAGGAAAACAGCGGAAAAGAAGCCTTATTCAGGTGGAACTTTTATTATTCATCACACCATTATTTCAGGTATTGATTACCGGCTACAAAAAAGTGAAAATGGTTTACAAGGCACAAATAGTCTGTCTATGCATGTAGAAGGTGATAGTCTTTACCTGCAGGATTTTTCGCTGAAAAGTGGCCGCGATCCGGCCTTTGAAGTCAGTAATCTGAATGTTGCTTTCCGGAATTTTACCGAGGATGATAACAACAAAAGCATTACACTGGATGCACTAATTCTCAATAAGAACTCTCTAGAATTAAAAAATTACCAGATTGAAATAAATAAGGCCAATACTTCGAAAAACTATTTCCGCATTGCAGCACCTACCTTCAGGCTAAATAACTATGATTTTGGTAAGGTGCTGCAGAGGAAACTGGATGCCACTTCTGTTGAATTGATTAATCCCGACATAACCGTTGATATCAGACAGGCTAAAAACAAACAGAAGGCAAATAAAGATATTGATAAAGTATTTGAAGGGTTGATGGACAAGGTTTCGGGGAAAGCAAGGCTGGGAGAAATTACCATTGATAATGGAAGCTTTACTATTTTCCCAACCCTTTCGCCGGAGGATCAGATCAACATCAGCGGACTTTCGTTGGTGCTCGATGCAGCCAAATTTCCGGACATTAATGATGTTAACGATTTCATACATGCCATTAAACACCTTGATTCAAAAGGCTTTGTACTGAAAGGGAAAAATATGGAGCTTGCCATCCGGGAAATGGAATTGCTTCAGAAACCCCGTGGTATTCACTTTGGATCTGTAAAAGGAAATTTTGGGAATGGCAAAATGGTTGATCTTAAAGGTGTAACCGTTCTGATTCATGACAGCATTTCAAATTATAATAGAAAAAGTGATTTTCATGCATCAGCCATCCTTGTAGAAAGTGGCATTGTGAGCCTGGAGCTTCTTAAAAAAGATAGTAGTCAAAAGAACAGCGGAAATAAACCATCGTTTCTTGTTGATACTTTGAATCTTAAGGATGTGGTATTTAGTATGAACCTTGGCAAAACAACCGGATTCTCAGGGGCGCTCAACATAATGGCAAACAATCTGGAATTTCGGGACAAGCAACTTTTCTGGACAAATCTCGGACTAAACGCAGCCAACCCGAATGCTGCTTTTGGTACCACCAGATTCAATGCCGGAAATCTTGTGGTCGTTCAGCCCGGTACCATTCAAATACGTAATGCGAAAGGAAGCAGTTCTACCTCCTATTCTTCCATTGCATTTTCTGCACCGGAACTTGATTTAACCCTGGGCCTTAATTCAACATTCTGGCCTTCTTTAATGGTTGATGGTATTATACTCAAAAAACCTGAATTAAACATTAAACTTCATAAAAAGGTAAAATCATCAACGCCCAAAGTTGGTAAAGCTATTACACAGGATATTACACTAAAGCGTATAGAACTTAAGGAACCGACCATTGATTTTTCGTTTATTGACAGCAGTGGTGGGCAAAAGCAACAGCACAATGTTTTCACGGGTAACTTTCTTTTACAAGATCTTCATACAATGGATGAACCCGAAGTGAAAATAGGCCGCCTGACATATTCTACCTTTCAACCAAAAAGTCAAATTGCAAAACTCACGTTGAACCCTGGGGCACTTCACCTGGTTGCCAGTAATGTAAGTTTCAATACCATCACCAAACACTATAAACTGCATGTGGATACAATTGAGGTTGAAAAAATTACCCACACCATTTTTGGCAAAAAAAATGATACCCTTCATTTGAATGCTGATGCACTGGGCGTTGGTAATATAGATTTTGAAAAAGGTCAAAAAATCCAGATCGAATCACTTTTGAATACTACCCGTTGGTGGGCAAAAAATGCGCAGGTTCAATACAATACCCCTAACCAGCTTATGATGGCCAAAGGGCTTAGCGCAAATGGAGAAGGTCAGGCTTTTGTTTCGCTCGATAGTTTTTACTTACTAAACCGGGCAACAAAGGAAGCAGTATGGAATTCCAATGCCTATGAAAAGGGTTACCAAACCATCACCGGTGGAAAGCTATTGATTTCGGGAATGAGCATTGCGCTGCCTGAGAAAAAGCCGGTTATTACCATCAGCAAATTCAAATCAACCAACCTGCATTTCACCACTGAAAAAGATAAAACCAAATTAGAAGACACCATTGATTACAGGCCACTGCTCACACAGATGTTTACAAAGATTCCGCTTTCATTAAAAATTGACAGTGTACTGTTGAATAATGCAAGGGTGGATGCACATGAAATCAGTAAAAAGACCGGTCAGCGGACACATATTTTTTTCTCCGACATCAATGGCTATCTGAAAAATGTAAAAACATGGGATGTGCAACCCAATGATACACTTGATATGCGCCTGAGGACAAGGTTCTACGGAACGGATCAGGTAAGATTACATTTTAAACAATCCTACTATGATTCTCTGCAGGGCTTCTGGATGCGGGTAAGAATGAGTCATTTTAATATGCCCGAAATGAATAAATTGCTTACACCGCTGATGGGCTTGAAAATTGAATCCGGCATTATTGACAGTCTGTTGCTTGTTGCAAATGGAAACGATTATTTCGCCTATGGGACCATGGATCTGCGCTACCATGACCTTCATGCAAAAATTGCCAAAACAAAAGATTCTAAAGGGAAGTTACTGATAAGTCTGGAAAACTTTTTTGTTGATCTT
>JALOMX010000411.1 GCA_025455245.1 Chitinophagaceae bacterium | reverse complement strand
TAACCTTGACAGTGGATCAAATAATACGGGCATAGGGGGCGGTGCCCTCAGTTCTCTTGAAACAGGCACAGCCAATACTGCCATAGGTAGCAGTACCCTTACCGGAATGGCAGTGGGTGATTCCAATACGGCTATTGGATTTAAGGCCGGGGTAAGTACACAGCAAACCATTGTGCGCAGTACAGCCATCGGCGCCCTTGCTACTGTGGGTCGCAGCGATGCCATTGTACTCGGAAGCGTACCCGGCGAAAATACGGCCACCCGTGGGGTATTCGTGGGCATTGGCACCATTAACCCACAGCGAAAACTTCACATAGTGGATGAAAACCCGGCCGGAATAAACCCTAATGCAAACAGCACGATTGTGCTGGAAAAGAATGGTACACCCAATTATATCAACTTTTTAAATACGAGCTCGGAAAGCGGGATCCTTTTTGGCGTGGCAGGTGCACCCGGAGGGGCCGCAAGCGGTGGTATCATATACAATAATCCTTCTTTTGGCCAGGGTTTTCAGTTCAGGACCGGAGGCAATACAAACAGAATGGTAATTGACAATGAGGGTCGGGTTGGTATTGGGACCAATGCCCCCGAACAACTCCTTGATGTAGATGGTAATATAAAGTTGAACGGAGAGGTTTACAGGGGATCAGGAACAGCTAATCTTCTTCCGATTTGTTATGGCAGCGTAGCCACCACAGGTACTATCAGTTCGGGAACCGGCAATTTTTCCGTAGTTAAAGCAGGCACCGGCGTTTACGATATCACCATTACCGGCGAACCATTTTCATTTAATAATTATATTACCAGCATAACTCCCGTTTCCACCTCTGCCCGTTCCAACACTGCTTCATCCTCAGGGGGAGCTCTCAGGGTTCGTATTTTTGATGCAACCGGTGCCGCCATTGATACCCCTTTCCATTTTATCGTATATAAACCCTGAACCATTTATGTAATGTATTCTTTAACCATGAAGGCTTAATTACTCCCTTTGAAATGTCCCGTTCTGTTTCGGGTTTAAAATAATCCATCGGTGAAAAGCTTTTTTACAGGCTTTAGCGTTTTATTTGTGGCAACTATTATCAAATTACAGGATGAAGGTTGCAGTTTGCACACATTTCAACAGGTTTCAGGTAAAACACAATGTCTTCTTCCCTCTTTACCGGTGGGAGAAATTGCTAAGGCATCATGGTGTTCTTATTGATTTCAAAAAAAGTTTTGATCCCCGAAGATTTCAGGGTTATGATACAGTGATTATTCACGACCGATATTTCAGGGCGATAAACGGGTTTAGCAAGGTAAATGAAAAAGTTGTTTTCAGTAAACAGCAGTTTATTGATTTCATGGGTACATTAAAACAGCAGGGCCAAAAAGTTATTTTGTATGATGGCTTCGATCCTGTGGGTTGTTTGTTTTTTGAATTTATTCCATTTGTTGATAAATTAGTAAAAAAGCAGATATATAAAGACCTGCATAAATATGCCGAAAACAACAAAAGCCTGAGTGTACGGCCTTATGCCGACAACCCCGACTATTTTATGCATGATGATTATGTTCCCTGTCCGCAGGAACATTTGCACAAAATTGGATTGGCGTGGAATATTGGGCTGACCGATCTGAGAAGGGGTGAAGGATGGAGGGGTGTGCTGAACAATTATTTTTTTGAGGACTACGCTGAAAAGCCAATCCCTTATGAACAGAAAACGCTTGTAACAAGTTTTCGCGGAACCGGTACCGGAAAAAAGACAAAAAGTTCACAGCGCAACCGCCTGATTGAAATATTGAAACAAATGAACAAACCCGGTATTGTTACCGGAAACCCCATCAAGTTTAAAGATTATATAAAAGAACTTGGCAACTGCAAGGCTTTGGTATCGCCTTTTGGCGGCGGAGAATTATGCTATCGCGATTTTGAAATATTTGCACAGCAATCACTGTTGATAAAGCCCGATGTATCGCACCTGCTTACCTACCCGGATTGTTTTACAGAAAACGAAACCTATGTACCGGTGCAATGGGATTTGAGCGACCTTGAAGAGAAACTTGAAGCCGTGCTGAAAAACCCTGATGACCATCGTGAGATTGCCTTAAAGGGTTATCATACTTTTTTGGCTGAATACAATAACGGAGAAAGGTTTGTGGAGCATTTTATGAAAATGGTTCAGTAAAACTCACTTCGGTTCCATTACCACCACAGGTACTATCATTTCTTCAAGACTTACCTACTATCATTTCTTCAAGACTTACCCCTCCATGCTGAAATGTATTACGGTAATAGTTGACAAAATGATTGTAGTTGTTTGGATAACAAAGGAATTTATCCTCCCTTGCAAAAATGTATGATGAATTTACATTCGGAGAAGGAGGACCATATGATTGCTAAAGATGGCATGTAATTAAACTTGTATTTGAGCAAATATTGTGAAGCTGCAAATGCAGAAAATAACAAAGAACTGGTCCATGTGATGGTATTTCTAAAAAAGGTTACCAAAGGTACTTTCCTTAGTGATTGGTTTCCTGAACTTATTGCTTGGATTACCCACCTCCTTTAGAAAAATACAATACCCATGTATTTAAATGACTAGTCCAAAT
>JALOMX010000098.1 GCA_025455245.1 Chitinophagaceae bacterium | reverse complement strand
GATATACATTGCCTGCAAAAATTCTAAGCAGGGCCAAAATTCAAAAACTCAGATTCTTCTTTACAGCTACCAACCTTGCCGTATTTACAAATTATTCAGGCTACGATCCTGAAGTAAGCACCCGTCGCCGCACACCCGAAACACCGGGCGTGGATTATTCGGCTTACCCAAGGTCACGTTCTTTCTTTGGTGGTTTAAATCTCTCTTTTTAATACGAACGATTACAAAAAATATTACGATGAAAACACGCTTGCTTCAATCATCCATTCTGGCTCCTTTAAGTGCCGTAATACTCTTTTGCAGTACGTTGGTATCCTGCAAAAAATTTTTGGAGGTAGAACCATATTCTTCTTTTGGTACCGATTATGTTTTCAGTAATGTGGTTAATGCCGAGAAAGCCGTATTAGGGACCTATTATCGTCTGACAGGCGATCAGGGCTACGGTATCCGTTTAAGTATGTACTACACCTATGATGATGATATTATGATGGGACAGGGAGGTACGCCTTTTCCGGATAATGAACGCCGTGATATGGCGCATTATACACTTAACGCAAATAATACACAGCTCGCCGGTCCTTTTAACCAGTTGTGGAACGGTGTAGAACGTGCCAATATCTGCATTTATAATATCCCCAAAATGCCGCAATACACCACGGGATCAGAATCCGATCAAAAGGCTTTAAAAAGGTTGCATGGTGAATCGCTTGTACTGAGGTCAGTTTTTTATCTTGAATTAATTCGAAATTGGGGAGACGTACCTGCTCAGTTCAATCCTTCTTCTGTTGAGCCTTTCTTATTTAAATCAAAAACAGACCGGGATTCTATTTACGATGTATTACTGGATGATCTTGCAACGGCCATCACCTTGCTGCCATGGCGTACCGAGGTTGCCGCAGATGAACGCATCACACAGGGTGCTGCACGCGCCATGAGGGCACGCATTGCTTTATTCAGGGGCGGTTTTTCGCTCCGGGGCGCTGAAGGCATGCAACGCGGCAGCAATCACTTAAAATATTATGAAATTGCACGTGATGAATGTTCAGCCATCATGGCACGACGTGATCAGCACAAACTGAATACTTCCTATCTTTCTTTATTTAAAGATTTTGTTTGTGGCAAAAGAAATGATCCCTCGGGAGAAATTCTTTTTGAGGTTGCCATGGAAGGAGGTAACAGCAGCCTTGGTGATAGCAAACTTGGATATTACAACGGCCCCCGCTCCAACAACAATGGTAACAGTGCATTGACAGTCTTGCCGAATTATTTTTATATGTTCGACAGCACGGATACCCGCCGCGATGTAATGTGTGCACCTTATTTTGTAAATGCAAGCGGGACCACTGTTACTTCTCGTACGGGTCGTGCATTGGAGCAAATGCTGGATGGTAAGTTCCGTCGTGACTGGATTCCGGATGGCTTGATTCTTGGCCCGCAGTATTTTGGTGTTAACTGGCCTGTCATCCGTTTTTCAGATGTATTGCTCATGTTTGCTGAAGCTGAAAATGAATTAAACAACGGACCAACTGCTGCTGCAAGACAAGCATTTGAGGAAGTCAGGCTCAGGGCTTATGGAGGCAATGCTTCACTTATAGGTTCTACCCCTACATCCTATCAGGGTTTCTTTAACGCCATCGTTAAAGAAAGAGCCCTCGAACTGGGTGGAGAAGGAATCCGTAAATATGATCTTATCCGGTGGAATCTGCTGGCAACAAAGCTCGCTGAAACAAGAGCAACTTTGCAGGCGATGGCTACCCGCACCGCTCCTTATGATCAGCTTCCCGAGTTTATGCTATTTATAACCGGTTCCATGGGGCCTAATTGGGCTAATTCATTTTATTATCCCAACCCGGCAGGAAGCACTACACCGGCAGGCCATACAAGGGTTAACTGGGTAAGAACCAACATCAATACCACCATTCTTACCTATTACGCTATAGGGTTCGATGCCAGAAAGAGCGCATTGTTTCCCATACCGCAACAATCGATTGATGCCAATCCTAATCTTGTTCAGAATTATATGTATTGATATATTGTTTTCAATAGAATTTATTTATTAAACCAGGCTGCAAACATGGCAGCCTTTTTTCCAAACCGGCAATCAAAGAAAATAAAATTGAAAGGATGTTTAAATAGGATAATCACTATCTGCACGGCTCTGATTGCATTGTCCTGTTCGTCCGGTGCAAAGGTCCGGGACAGGGATTCATTGAATGAAAGGCCAATTGCTTTTCCTGGCGCCGAGGGTTTCGGTAAGTATACCGAGGGAGGCCG
Organism: Chitinophagaceae bacterium; assembly: GCA_025455245.1. Lineage (GTDB taxonomy): Bacteria > Bacteroidota > Bacteroidia > Chitinophagales > Chitinophagaceae > Phnomibacter. Next base: position 4,855 of record JALOMX010000098.1, on the reverse strand, counting down.
TGGCGGCAAGGTATACATCGTTGACAATCTTAACGATGAGGGGGCAGGAAGTTTCCGCGATGCTGTTTCATCGAAAGAAAAAAGAGTAGTGGTGTTTTCTGTTTCCGGGACCATTCATTTATTATCACCCCTTACCATTCTTGGAAATAAAACCATTGCAGGACAAACCGCCCCGGGAGATGGCATTTGCCTTGCAGACCATCCGGTTAGGATTGGAGGCGATCAGGTAATTATCCGGTATATGCGTTTTCGTATGGGCGACCGCTATCAGGGATTAAAAGGTAAAGTGCCCGGCAGTGGCAGCGATGATGCTTTTTCAGCCGGAAAGAGAAAACACATTATTATTGATCATTGCAGTATGAGCTGGAGCACTGATGAGGTATGCAGTGTATATGGAGGAGATAGTACAACGCTTCAATGGAACATCATTTCCGAGCCATTGAATTATTCCTATCATTTTGAAGAAGGCGATAAGGATTGGGAAAACCACGGGTACGGTGGGATTTGGGGAGGGAGCCACTTTACAGGCCATCATAATCTTTTTGCCCATTGTATCAGCCGTAATCCAAGGTTTAACGGAGCACGGCTTGGCGCAAATGATGAGCTTGCCGATTTCAGGAATAACGTCATTTACAATTGGGTACAAAATACTGTGTACGGAGGTGAGGGAGGTCATTACAATATTGTGGCAAATTATTATAAACCCGGACCTTCCACGGGTAAGAACGTAAAAAACAGAATTGCTAACCCGGGGAGAACAGAAGAAATACCATTTGGTAAATGGTTTATTTCCGGTAACGTAGTAGATGGAAATCAGGAAGTAAGCAATGATAATTTGAAAGGTGTTGTTTTGGATAACAAAGCCACTCAGGATGACCGGCATTTATGTATTATCGATCAGCCCCATCAGGTGGAGGATATCCCGGGAGAAAATGCTTTGATCGCCTACCAAAATGTATTGGCAAAAGCAGGTGCAAGTTTCAGGCGCGATACACTTGATGAAAGGATTATCAATGATGTAAAAAACGGAACGGGAAAAATTATTGATGTTCAGGGCGGCTACCCGCATGGTACAACATGGGAGGTATCAAAAACTGCATGGCCTGTCCTCAAACAAACCCAACCATTGCCTGATGCCGATAAAGATGGCATGCCTGATGAGTGGGAGAAAAAAAATGGTCTTGATCCAACCAAACCTGAAGATGCATCCTTGAAGGCGCCAAAATCATTTTATACCAACATTGAGCGGTTTATTCATTCCATCACATTATGATTAAACTAATTGTATATATAATTTTCGCATGGCATTGGATAGCATTTTTGCCGGATCATCAGAATATAAAAATTTATCTGGCCGGCGACAGTACAATGAGTATAAAGGATATTTCAACCTATCCGGAGCATGGTTGGGGAATGCCGTTCGTTTATTTTTGGGATTCGTCAGTTACGGTGGTTAATAAGGCGAAAAACGGAAGGAGTACAAGGACTTTTAAGGAAGAGGGTTTATGGAAATCTATCACAGATAATCTTTCAGAAGGAGATTATGTTTTCATCCAGTTTGGTCATAATGATGAAGTGATTGAGAAAAAATCGTTTACCCCACCAGATAGTTTTGCTTCAAATCTCAGAACATTTGTAAAGGATGTTAGGCTAAAGAAGGCCACACCTGTTTTGCTTACACCGGTAGCCCGTCGCAAATTTGATGAGAACCTGAAGCCTGTGGATACACATGAATCTTATGCCGCTATTGTTAAAACCATTGCGGCAGAACAAAGGGTTCAACTAATTGATCTAAACACTTTGTCCCTCAGAATGTATGAAGAGATGGGCGCAGACAAGTCTGCACTGTTATTTGTACAGCTTAAGCCCGGGGAACATCCGCATTATCCTAAGGGGAAAATGGATAACACCCATTTCAATGAACTTGGTGCCAGAATGGTAGCGCAGTTGGTTCTTGAACAAATAAGACTTAAAATGCCTGACCTTGCAGAACGCATATATAAACCATAATGATTTATTGATATGAGTAGATTAAAAATTTTATCGGCATTTTGGATAGTTGTTTTTGTTTCACTGTTTTTATTTCATCAGGCCTCAGCGCAGGGGAAAAAGGAAACGGCAGTAACAGAGGCCGTAGAAAAACTTAAGAATGCCATGATTTCCGGAAACCGGAGTGAACTTGAAGGTATTGCATCTGATCAGCTATCCTATGGTCATAGCAGCGGGCTTGTAGAAAACAAAAGCCAGTTTGTTGAAAAAATTGCATCCGGAGCTTCGGATTTTGTCACCATAGAACTGAAGGAACAAACCATTTCAGTATCAGGAAAAACGGCTGTCGTCAGACACGAATTGCATGCAACAACCAATGATGGCGGTAAGCCCGGCGAGGTACACCTGAGGGTAATACTTGTTTTTCAGGAACAACGCGGCAATTGGAAATTATTGGCCCGGCAGGCGGTAAGGATGTAATGATAAAAGGGACATCATAACGAGAACGTTTGCGTAAATAATCTCTCTTTAAGCCCTTGAAAATAGTGGTATAAGAGATAAAATTTGTAGCCGCTTTTGTCAAATCACAGCGGATGATCTAAATAAAATATGCCAATATGAAGAGACTGATATTGTTTTTTGGTTTGATTGGTTTTGCAGATCAGGGAATAACGCAATTCGCGCAAAAGTTACCCGATGTAAAAATTCCATCCTTTAAAAGTGATACCGTAAATATTGCAGCAAAAGGAGCTGTTCCGGATGGATATACACTCAATACAGCCGTAATAAATACTGCCATTTCTGAATTAAGCAAAAAGGGAGGAGGGGTTATTTTGGTGCCTTCCGGTTTGTGGCTTACAGGTCCTGTAGTACTTCATAATGATATCAATCTTCATCTTGCTGCAGGTGCTACACTCCTCTTTACATCCGACAAATCCCAATATCCGTTGGTAGAAGCCAATTGGGAAGGATTGCCTCAAATGAGAAATCAGTCTCCTGTTTCGGCTACCCATGTTTCAAACATTGCCATTACAGGAAAGGGTATAATTGATGGAAATGGCGATGGATGGAGACAGGTTAAGAAAGATAAACTCACCGAATCGCAATGGAAAAAGCTTATATCCTCCGGTGGGGTATTGAGCGATGATAAAAAATCATGGTTTCCTTCAGAGCAATTCAAAAAAGCGCACCTGATGCCTGCCAACCCCGGAGCCCTTGCGCCCGGCAGGGACAAAGCCTATTTTGAGGGGATAAAGGATTTTTTACGCCCCAATCTTGTTTACATAGCCAATTGTAAAAATATTCTGCTCGAGGGTATTACATTTCAAAACTCACCGGCATGGTGTCTGCACCCACTAATGTCAGAGCACCTTACAGTAAGAAATGTCCTGGTGAAAAATCCATGGTATGCACAGAACGGAGATGGGATTGACGTTGAAAGTTGTAAAAATGTGTTGATAGAAAACTCAGTTTTTGATGTAGGCGATGATGCCCTTTGTATGAAAAGCGGACGGGATGCTGAAGGAAGAAAAAGGGGCATGCCAACTGAAAATGTGGTTATCCGCGGATGTACGGTTTATGCTTCGCACGGTGGTTTTGTAGTTGGCAGCGAAATGAGCGGCGGTGCACGAAATATATGGGTAAGTAATTGCACTTTCATCGGTTCAGATATTGGCTTGCGCTTTAAAACTACCCGTGGCCGCGGTGGTGTGGTTGAAAACATTTTCATCAGGGATATTTATATGAAGGATATTCCGGGAGAAGCCATTTTGTTTGACATGTACTATATGGCTAAGGACCCGGTTCCCCTTGCAGGTGAAGAGCGTTCTCTGCCCAAGGTTGAGTTTAAACCGGTCGATGAAACCACTCCTGTATTTAAAAATATCCATATCAGTAATGTTTATTGCAATGGTGCGGAGAAGGGCATATTTGTAAGGGGGCTGCCTGAAATGCCCGTAAAGGATATTGTATTTGAAAATATGGTTATCCAGGCTAAAACAGGTCTTGACATTCAGGAAGCAAATGGTATGGTTTTTAAAAACATTCATATTGAATCAAAAAAGACCTACCCTGTGGTGGACATTACCCAAAGTAAAAACCTGACGTTTGAAAAAATAAAGTACGCAAGGGGCTCTGAATTGTTGTTCAGGGTAAGCGGTGAACGTTGTGAGAATATCAGCATCCGGAACACAGACAGTACAGGATGTAAGGAGCAAATAAAATTAGAACTTGGCGCAACCAATAAAGCGATTGCTGTACAATGAAATACTATCAAATAAAATATTGGGTACTTTACCTTTTTCTTGCAGGCGGGCTACATACTTCTGCTCAAACAAAAAGCCCGGGCGAAAAAGTGGCTGCTACCGTAATGCACATCTGGAAAGACTCTTTTTCGCTTGATGGAAAAAAGCCTGCATGGTCTTACGACCTTGGTGTTATCCTGAAAGGAATGGAAGGTTTATGGCTCAACACCGGCAATGTTGAATACTTCAATTATATTCAGAAAATGATGGATTACTATGTGCAGAATGACGGGTCCATCAGGCCTTATAAAAAAGAGGAATTTAATATCGACCACGTAAATAACGGAAAGTTGTTGTTAACCCTGTTTCGGGTAACAGGCAAGGAAAAATACAAGAAGGCCGCAGACCATTTGAGGGATCAATTGCGCGAACATCCCCGAACAAAGGAGGGGGGCTTTTGGCATAAAAAGATTTATCCCTATCAGATGTGGCTCGATGGATTGTATATGGGCGCTCCTTTTTATGCAGAATATGCAGCGCTTTTCCACGAGGATACCACTTTCAATGACATTGCCAATCAGTTTGTATGGATGGAAAAGCATGCAAGGGACGAAAAAACCGGG
>JALOMX010000097.1 GCA_025455245.1 Chitinophagaceae bacterium | reverse complement strand
TGCCCTTGGGCATAAACTGCGCAAGCTCTTCGCCCATTTTTTCTATAAATAATTTAAAGGCATCTGCCCCTCCGGGAAACTGCGGCTGCGAAATGATATAGCCACTCAGGTCTGCATCGGTGTAGTTTTTGGTAATACCCGTTTTGCGGGCTTCTGTATTTTCCTTAAAAGGCGGAGGAGGAATAGGTTTTACCGGTCTTTTGGGCACAGTATATTCCTGCAAAAGATCATATTCACCTGCGCCATTAATCACAAGGGTGGGCAATTGCTTCCTTTCTTCAAAATAGTAATACACTTTCTGAAGTTTGTACACCAAAGGCTTATAATCAGGACGTGCCTCCATAAATTTTTCCAGTTTATCCCAGCTGTTGTCATTTTTAAACATAACCGGAAAAACATGGATCGGTATAAAATCCTGACCGGCCGCACGGGTAGCCGCAGCCAATACATAAACTTCTTCAATAACCGGGTCTGTAAGGGGGATACAGCCTACCGTAACACAACTGCCATGAACAAAGATTTCCCCGCCGGGTCTTTTGGGGTCGCTGAGGATACGATCACTTGCATTTGGATAATTTACGCCAAGGGCCAGATGGTATTGACTATTCGGCTTAAATTCATTGATGTAGTAAAACCCTTCGGGCACCTGATAATCGCCTTCAAAACGCTTGGGGCCAAAATTGCCTGCGAGGGCGCAAACCTTGTAGGTTTTAAATTTCCTGTATGGTTCATTGGGCTTATTTTTCAGCCAAACTTCCAGCTTGCTGTCGTATTTAAAGGAACGGATGTACATGAATTTTGCAGGCCATTCAAAGCCTTTTGCAGCAAAATCAGCCTTTAAAACTTCTTCCTGTTTTACAAAGGCTTCATCCACCCTTTTGAAGGATTTCTGAAAAGTGAGGAAATCCTTTTGCAGTGGCGGTTGCGCTACAACACCAAGCCACAAACACGAAAACCATATAAAAAATAAACCACGCATGCGTCAAAGAAAGGAATTTAGCTTCAATGAAATACGCCAAACCTGCACACTCATTGTGCAAAACCCTAAATTTTACTACAAATTTACAAATTACCCCGTTGTTCCTGTTCGCGTTCTATGGCTTCAAACAAGGCTTTAAAGTTTCCTTTACCAAAGCTTTTTGCCCCTTTACGCTGAATAATTTCGAAAAACAGGGTTGGCCTGTCCTGCACCGGCTTGGTAAACAGTTGCAGCAGGTATCCTTCCTCATCCCTGTCAACCAGGATGCCTAATTCGCGCAAAGGCACAATATCTTCGTCAATTTGCCCGACCCTTTCCAGTAAGTCATCATAATAGGTTTTGGGCACCTGTAAAAACTCAATTCCCCGGTTACGCAATTCGGTTACCGTATGCACAATATCGTTGGTTGCAAGGGCAACGTGCTGTACTCCTTCTCCATTATAAAACTCAAGGTATTCTTCCACCTGACTCTTCTTTTTTCCTTCAGCCGGCTCATTTATCGGGAACTTAACATAACCGTTTCCATTGCTCATCACCTTGCTCATCAGCGCCGAATATTCTGTGGAAATATCATGATCGTCAAATGTCAAAATGTTTTTGAAACCCATTACGTCTTCATAAAATTTTACCCAGGGGTTCATTTGATTCCATCCAACATTGCCTACACAATGATCCACATAAAGCAGGCCCGTATCGGCGGGTGCAAAATATGGGTTGCTCCATGGCCTGAATCCGGGCATAAATGAACCTTTATAGTTTTTCCGCTCAACAAAAAGATGAACTGTTTCACCGTAGGTGTGAATACCGCTTAAGACAACCTCTCCATTGGTATCCGTCAAAGTAACCGGTTCAAGGTAACTTTTCCCACCCCTCGAGGTGGTTTGGTGCCAGGCATCGGCAGCATTTTCTACCCGAAGCGCCAGCACTTTTACTCCGTCACCATGTCTGTAAACATGGTCGGCAACCGGGTTGTTCGCACGTAAAGGAGTGGTGAGTACAAAGGTGAGTTTATGCTGACGTACCACGTAGCTTACTTTATCGCGTATACCGGTTTCGGGTCCGGCATAGGCAAGCGCCTGAAAACCAAATGCACTCATGTAAAAATGGGCTGCCTGTTTGGCATTACCCACATAAAACTCAACATAATCGGTACCCTGAAGGGGTAAAAAATCGGTGGCGGCAGCCTGCTGCAACGCAGTAGCAATAGCGGTTTGCATATGACAAAACTTTTTAAATGGAAAAATGGAAACCTTAAGGGCTTAAGAGGGAAAAATTAATCTACACGCGCATCCATGGCCAATGTGATCATCAGGAATATGTAGGCATGCGCTTTTTCCATAGTGCAAAGATAGTGGGAATCAATGATCAGATTTAAGGGGATTGGCATGTTCGGCCTCTTCAAGTTCGGCTGCCTTTTCGGCGATTACCTTATCAAGGGGTTTCTTTGTAAAGACCTTCACCATCAGGATAAGGGCGGTAATGGTAAAAATACAACCGATGGCAAAATTGATGGTTGATTGCCCGGCATTAAGCCTGTTAACCAAAATAGCGCCACCAAATACAAAAACAAACAGTCCAAGTATGGTTCCAACCCCGATTCCAAGGGTGTATGAATTGTAAAATGCAGGGCGGTCTATTAACACCCCTTTGGAAAACAATACGGTAGTCCATCCGAACCAAAAAGGTATCTGCATTGGATTGATGGCACTGAGCGAAACCCCAAGAAAGAAATTGGGCAATTGGGATTTCAGCAAAAATGATTTTTCTTCCGTAGGTTGAAAAGCCGCCCAAAAACTGCCAAAAGCAAGCAATATAACAATGGCTATGGCAGCCCACTCCAGATAATAAAGCAACCTTGCCCTTTGCATGATCCAGCGGATACCGACAACGGATAATCTTACATAAAGCACCTCAACCAATGCAACCCCAAGGCTGAAAAAAATACCCTGCATGGCACCTTCCGAAACAGATACCTGCATGGCGGCAATATTTAGGGTTCCCAATGGCAGGGTTCCAAGCCAACTAATACCGCATCCCCATGCAGCCGCTTTAAATAGTGAAGATTTTCCCTTCATTTGATTGAAACAATCGGCAAAGTAAGGCGCTTAATCTTAAACCTTATATCTTGCCGCCTGAAATCAGAAAAGCGATTGCAAACATGAGTGTAAAAACCATGGCCCAAATGGCCGCATCAGGAGAAAGTCCGGAGATTTTGTTTTGGGTGGGTTGTGCAGGTAGTTTTGACCAAAGGGCTCAAAAAGTTACCCGGGCATTTGCACAAATACTCGAGGCCGCCGGAATTTCATTTGCCGTTCTGGGTAACGAAGAAGCCTGCACCGGCGATCCGGCAAGACGCGCCGGCAACGAATTTCTTTTCCAGATGATGGCCTTTCAGAACATACAAACCCTCAATGGATACGGAGTAAAAAAGATCGTTACGGCCTGCCCGCATTGTTTCAATATTTTGAAAAATGAATACCCCGCACTTGGCGGAAATTATGAAGTTATTCACCATACCGTTTTGTTGCAGCAGTTAATTGATGATGGAAGGATCAAACTGAAAGAGGGTGGCTCTTTTAAAGGTAAAAAAATCACCTACCACGACAGCTGTTACCTCGGCAGGGCAAACAATATCTATGAAGCCCCCCGGAAAGTACTTGAAGCCCTTGATGCCGAACTTGTAGAAATGAAACGCTGTCGCACCAATGGATTGTGCTGCGGGGCCGGCGGCGCCCAAATGTTTAAGGAAGAGGAAAAAGGCAACACCCGTGTTAACTGGGAAAGAACCAAAGAAGCCCTGGAAACCAATGCTCCATTGATTGCTGCTGCCTGCCCCTTCTGCAATACCATGCTTACCGATGGTGTTAAAGTCAATGAAAAAGAAGAGGCGGTAAAAGTACTTGATGTGGCAGAACTTGTAGCCGAAAGCCTTGCCTGATGAACCCTTTCTTCATTCTATCGGCCCATACTTTTGTATTTCCCGGAAAAAAGAAACGGTAAAAAACAGCTTATATCCATATTTGAGTTGGCCGACAATGCTGAAACGGTATTTTTGCGCCCATCCGGGAATTATGTAATATTTTATTCACCGGGGTTACAAATTCATTCATTATGGGTTGGATCATTTTTTTAATAGGAACAATCGGGTGGCATGCGGGAATGTACGGCATGTTTCAAAAAGCCGGGATAGCACCATGGAAAGCCCTGATTCCATTTTATAATACCTGGTGCATTGTGGAAAAAACCGGACTGAAAAAGATCTGGTTCTGGCTTCAGTTGATTCCGATTGCGGGACAATTCATTTCCATTTGGATCACCATCATTTTTGTAATGCACTTTGGCCGATTTAATGTTGCACACCATGCTGCTACCGTTTTTTTGCCATTTCTGTATTTCCCATACCTCGGATTCAGCAAAGAGGAAAGGTATGCCGGTGATGTGGTTTTCAAAAATTATAAAAAACCTGCAAGCCGCGAATGGATCGATGCCGGCGTTTTTGCCATTGTTGCCGCCACCCTTATACGCACATTTATTTTTGAGGCTTATACCATACCTACGCCTTCCATGGAAAAATCATTGCTGGTAAATGATTTTCTGTTCGTAAACAAAATGGCGTACGGCCCAAGGGTACCACAAACACCACTCAGTTTCCCTTTTGTGCACAACCTGATGCCATCAAGTCAGGTTCCAAGCTATTTAAAATGGCTGCAGCTTGATTATAAACGAATCCCGGGTTACAGAACTGTTCAGCGCAATGATGTAGTGGTCTTTAATTTCCCGGTTGGAGATACCGTGATCAACCTGCCCGGTTTTGGTTCTGCAAGGCCCCCCTATCAGGTACTCCGGGATGAATTTAATAATGACCGGGCAAAATTTGATGCGCAATACGGTGACGACATCATTGTGCATCCCATGGATAAAGCCGACAATTATATCAAGCGCTGTGTGGGTGTTCCGGGAGATGAACTTCAGGTAAAAGACGGCGTTCTCTATGTAAACGGAAACATTGGGGAAACACCTGCAGGTTCTCAGTCATACTATAAAATTACCACCAACGGTACCCCGATTGACTTTGAAGCCATTGAGGAAAACTATGGCGTTGACATACGCTGGGAAGACAAGTATATCGAGCTGGCACAGCAGAATGCACTTTTTCAATCTGAAAAATACTACATCGTCAATCTTGATAACGAAGCGGCTGATAAAATCAGGAAGTTGCCCATGGTAACCGGGGTATCTATTTACGATGTAGGCGGAAGCGGTTTATTTCCCTTTGATGCGCGCTACAACTGGACGGTGAACAATTATGGTCCGGTTTATATACCCGAAAAAGGTAAAACCATCAAACTTGACAGCTCGAACATTGCCTTTTACCGAAGGTTAATTTCTTCTTATGAAGGACATACCCTTGAAGAAAAAAACGGACAGATTATCATAGATGGTAAGCCGGCCGGTAGCTATACATTCAAATACAATTATTACTGGATGATGGGCGACAACCGGCACAACAGTCAGGACAGCCGTTTCTGGGGATTTGTACCTGAAACACATATAGTAGGCCGTGCAAGTTTCATCTGGATGAGTTGGGAAAACGGGCCACGCTGGAAACGCTTGTTTACATCGATAAAGTAATTACCTTTATCAGCCGGATTAACAAATCCTTCTCCAACAAGGGGAAGGATTTGTTGTCTTAGGATGTATTCATGCTAAAAATATATCAAATATGGCCAAACACACACATCAATTTGAATTTGAAGTTCTCGATCATGAGGTTGAATTAAACGAGCAAGACAGGAACCTTTTACAAAAGGCAAAAGAAACAACGGTGCACGCCTATGCGCCATACAGCCGGTTTCATGTGGCAGCCGTTGCAAGGCTTGACAACGGGGAAACCATTGGCGCTACCAATCAGGAAAACGCAAGCTACCCCGTGGGTATTTGTGCAGAAAGAACCTTGTTGGGCACTCTTTCTTCCGTATATCCCAACATACCGGTTGATACCATTGCCATTACATATACCAATCATGCAACGGGCAACAGCAATTCACCGGCCTCACCCTGCGGGCTTTGCCGGCAAAGCCTGCTGGAATACGAACAACGAACCGGAAAACCCATCAGGTTGATCCTTGCGGGCGAAACAGGTAAAGTACTTATTATCAGCTCGGTGAAGGATCTCCTTCCTTTTGGGTTTGGTCCCGATGACCTGAAAGGCTGATTGAAATTTTGTTAAATCATCGGAACAGGCTCCGAATCCTTCGGATAGGGGTATGTCATTTCGTACATTGCATAAAAAAGTACCATGGCTTCCGTAAAAATTTCCTGCGACAAACCGCTTTGCCCCGGCGAACTAAGCATTACGCACAAAAACGGGGTAGAAATTGATTATTGCCCGCATTGCAAAGGTGTTTGGCTTGATAAAGGCGAACTTGATAAAATAATGGACTCTGAAGAAAAAGAACTTCGCCATGTGGAGGATTACCATTTGGAAAATCAACGCAGGATAGCTCAAGAACAACGTTACCATCGCCCTGATTATGACCCCTACTACAAGCATCATAAAAAGAAGCCTATCTGGAAAGAGCTCTTTGACTTCGATTAATCCATCAGAAAAATAAAGATCCTTGTTTGGGTTGTCCCGATATGGCCTTCTCATGCTCAAGCAGCCATTTTTTGCGCCATAATCCGCCGGCATACCCGACCAATTTTCCATTCATACCAATTACCCGGTGACAGGGCACTACAATGGCAAGTTTATTTTTTCCATTGGCAGAAGCCGCTGCCCTGATGGTTTTTTCGTCTCCAAGACGGCGTGCAAGTTCAAGGTAGCTGATTGTTTTTCCGAAAGGTATGTTTAATAATTCCTGCCAAACCTTTTGTTGAAAAACGGTTCCATCCTGATGCACCGGAAATTCAAACGCATTTCTGTTACCTTCAAAATATTCATTCAATTGCCTGACGGCTTCAAGGGTAAGGTGTGTTGGCTGTTCCTGTGGAAATTGATCTCCATCTTCCAGAAACCTGATTTCAGATATATAATCATCCTCATCTGTAATCAGTAATTTTCCCAAAGGGCTATGCATTATCATTTGTCCGAATGTATTCATCCTATTTTGCTGCCGTTGGGCAGGGTTTTATCGGGATTAAGTAATACAACCG
>JALOMX010000410.1 GCA_025455245.1 Chitinophagaceae bacterium | reverse complement strand
AAGAAAGGTGGAGGGTCCTGTAGTGCTGTATTGCCGTAGTGGTAACAGAAGTGGAATGGCTGCAAGGCTATTGCAACAGGCAGGACTTCAGAATGTGTACAACGGCGGCGGATTGACTGAGTTAAAAAGCATAATTTTAAACTAATGCTAAGGTTTATTAAAAAATTGTTTACAGGAAAACCGAAGGCCGATATCAAGGCACTTGTGCAACAAGGTGCAGTTATTATTGACGTTCGCACACCGAGGGAATTCAAGGAAGGACATATTGAAAACTCGTTGAACTACTCTCTGGATACTTTGAAAAGCCACATCCCGGAATTGAAGAAAAAAAACAAACCGGTGATTACGGTTTGCCGTTCAGGTGCAAGAAGTGGAGTTGGCCAAAGCATGTTGAAGGATCATGGTGTGGAAGCATACAATGGCGGTCCATGGACAAGAGTGGCATCATTATTGCATAAATGATTATTATTACAAACAAATCCGCAGGAAATCAAAAGAATCATGAAAACCATAACAACAGGGTGGAATTTTTTTAGGGTTGCACGACTTTTATTAGGCATAGCAGCATTGGTACAGGCAATAATGCTTAGGGAATGGCCGCTTGCCCTTGCAGGCATGTTCATTGCAGGTATGGCACTGTTTAATACAGGATGCGGAATTGGCGGATGCGCCCCCCGCACAAATTATCATAATGTCCAACAAACAGAAATCAAAGAAATCGAATATGAAGAACTGGATGCTAAAAAATAAGCTGATGCTCATTGGTGCAGCAGTTGGTGCCATTGGTGGGTATATTTATTACGCACAGGTTGGATGTATTACAGGCACCTGTGCCAAATCATAAATCGCTATGGCAAGTTTTCAGGAAATAATCAACAGTGAGAAACCGGTATTGGTCGATTTTTTTGCAGAATGGTGTGGGCCCTGCAAAATGATGGCCCCTATCCTTCAACAGGTGAAAAAGGAATTAGGCGACGAAGTAACCATCATTAAAGTAGATGTTGACCGAAATCCTCAGGCAGCGCAGGCATACCAGATTCAAGGAGTACCAACCCTGATGCTTTTCAGGAAAGGCGAAATGATGTGGCGGCAATCAGGTGTCGTTCCGGCCAATGCCATTAAAAAAGTAATTGGTCAGTTAGCATAAGGCAAATAAATGAAGAAAAATCATATTATATTCAGTTTTTTAGCAATACTTGTTTCTTCGTTCACTTTTTTGCATTGCAGTGTTACAAAGGTGGATGGCATAAAACGGTTAGACAATGAACAATTCCGAAACCTGATGAACCGTGAGGGATATGTGATATTGGATGTACGAACACCAAAAGAATATGACAGTGCGAGGATTGAAGGGTCCGTTCTGATGAATGTACTCGATACAACTACCTTCTATACAAAAATCAATGAACTTGATCCCAATAAAAAATACCTTTTGTACTGCAGAACCGGCAAAAGGTCTATGACTGCCGCAAAAGCCCTGAAGCAAAAGGGTTTCAGGCAGGTGTACGATTTACAAAACGGCATTAAAGGCTGGGATGGCCCAACCATCAGCGGAAAAAAAGAATGAAAAAATATTTACACATATCATTGGCTATGATCTTTATGTTCATAGCAGGCAAAGCTATTTCCCAACACGACCCATACAGTGGTCCTCAATGGCGTGGCAGCAAAAACAAACATAAGGATGCCGATTCCACAAGCCTTTTGTATGCATTCAGGCAGGGTGAATTTCACGGGCATTTCCGGAACTTTTTTATGTCAACCATCAATGAAAAAGACCTTTCTGATTATTATGCCAATGCTATCGGAGGTGGTTTACGTTATGAAACAGCGCCTTTCAAAGGGTTTCAATTTGCCGTCAGCGGATATTTCACGCATAATTTATTCAGCAGTGATCTTGCTGCAAAAGATTCAACCACAGGTGCATCCAACCGATATGAGGTCGGGCTCTTCGATATTGAAGATCCGGAAAATAAACACGATCTTGACAGACTTGAAGAACTTTACCTCCGGTATAATTTTGGTAAAAACAGGATTACACTTGGCAAACAGATTTTACGATCTCCGTTTATCAACCCACAGGATGGAAGGATGCGCCCAACTGAAATAGATGGTATTTATGGTGAATTTAATCCATCAACCAAACTGAATATCAATGGCGGCTGGTTTTATAAAATATCACCAAGAAGTACCATTGAATGGTACAGCATTGGGCATTCCATAGGCATTTACCCACAGGGGCTAACTCCTGAGGGTAAACCGTCTGATTATAAAGAATCACTTAAGTCTGCCGGTATTTTCCTTTTGCAGGGGAGCTACCGCATCAATCAAAATGTCAATATCAGGTTTCTTGAACAATACACTGATAACATCTTTAATACGGCATGGGCGCAGATTGACTTTGAGAAAAAACACCAAAAAGGAAAGGTTCTTGCATCCGTTCAGTTTACAAGGCAGGACCCAATTGCGCAAGGCGGCAATTCCGACCCTGCTAAAACTTATTTTGCCCCCGGCACATATTCAAACATCGTGAGTGCAAGGCTTGGATGGATAGAGGGTAACTGGCAAACCTCGGTGAACTATACACGCATCAGTAAAGGCGGGCGCTTTCTTAGCCCCCGTGAATGGGGACGTGATCCTTTTTTCACCTTCCTGCCCCGCGAACGCAATGAAGGGCTTGGCGATGTACATGCCATTATGGCCAAAGCAACCCGTAAGGTACCAAAAGCAAACCTGGTATTTGATTTGGGAATTGGTTACTACGACTTGCCCGATGTCCGGGATTTTGCACACAATAAGTACGGAATGCCTTCTTATGTGCAAACAAATGCAGAACTTAAATATGAATTTCAGGGAATCCTTCATGGCCTTGACCTTGACATATTGTATGTATATAAGGCAAATGCAGGTGAGACCTATAATGAACCAAGATACATGATCAACAAAGTAAATATGTCGAATATCAATGTAGTTTTAAACTATCACTTTTGAGTTTAGATCTTTGGTTCTTTTACCTTTTTGCAGGCGTTGCATTTATTACCGGTTTTATGGTGCCCAAAAGATGCATTGAAGACAGCTGCAATATTGACAATTAGTCTGAAAAACAGATAATGGATCCATAATTGCTTTCACATTATAAACCGATGGTTATGGCAAAAAATAAAATTTCCAAAACAGAAATTTCAGGTATCAATCAAATTGGTATTGAATCAAAAAATGCAAAAGTTCTCGCTAACAAGTTGAATGTCCTGTTAGCAAACTTTCAACTATTCTATATCAATGCACGTGGCTTTCATTGGAATATTAAGGGGCAGAATTTTTTTGAACTGCATCTTAAATTTGAAGAAGTTTATAATGATGCCCTTCTTAAAATTGATGAGGTTGCCGAACGTATTCTG
>JALOMX010000096.1 GCA_025455245.1 Chitinophagaceae bacterium | reverse complement strand
TGCTTTTTCTATTCCGCTGATTTTAAAAGGATCCGAAACTTTTCAAATGATTCCTTTGGGAAAAACCACCACTGCCAACCTGAAGTCGGAATGGCAATCGCCGAGTTTCAACGGCAATTTTCTGCCTGAATACAAACTGGATAAATCCGGTTTTGATGCCACATGGAGCATCCTTCATTTCAACCGCGATTTTCCGCAGGTATGGAAAAATGCATCCTTCAAGACCGATGATTTTTCATTCGGCTTAAGCTTGTTGCAACCTGCTGATAGTTATGCAAAGGTTTTACGTACATCCAAGTATGCCATTTTATTTATAGGTCTTACGTTTGGCTTTTTCTACCTGCTCGAAATATTACTTGGTCACAGGGTACACCCGGTGCAATATGTGCTTACAGGGCTTGCGCTCGTTATCTTTTATACCCTGCTGCTTTCCATTACCGAAGTAAGTTCATTCAACCTTGCTTACCTGTTGTCGTCGGTGGCTACTATTTCATTAATTACCCTGTACAGCAAACACCTGTTCGGCATGTGGAAGCATGCATTGATCATTGGTGGATTTTTAACAGCATTGTACGGATATATTTATATCCTGCTGCAGTTAGAAGACTCGGCATTGCTCGCCGGCAGCATCGGCTTATTCATACTGATTGGTATTGCCATGTATATGAGCAGAAAAATCAATTGGTATCCAAATACTGAAAAGCAGGATATCCTTTCCGGAATCTGATGAATTAAATTGGCGGAAGTCCTCTTCAATGTACGTTGAAGGGGACTTTTTTTATGGATGAATATAAAGCATAACCCTTAGTTTCGGTATTTCATCAAACAAGCCAATGCTATATGAAGATGAGGTTATTTCTAAGCATCATAATGGGCGCACTATGCATAACGATCAATGCGCAAAACATTGAATTGCCTTCCGATTCTTTTGTTACCACATCACATTCCATTACCATCAATGGGCAACAGGTAAGGTATACGGCAAAATGCGGCACCTTGCCTGTATGGAATGATGACGGCGAACAACTTGCTTCGATCTTTTACACTTATTACGAGCGATCGGATGTGAAGGACAGGGCAAACCGACCCATCATTTTTTCTTTCAATGGTGGTCCGGGTTCGGCATCGGTATGGATGCATGTGGCCTATACCGGACCTAAGGTTCTGCTGATAGATGATGAAGGATACCCGGTACAGCCTTACGGTGTAAAGGATAATCCGCATTCCATTCTTGATGTAGCGGATATTGTGTTTATTGATCCGGTGAACACAGGCTATTCGCGCATGGTACCCGGTAAGGATGGTAAGATGCCTGACAGTAAATTGTTTTTTGGTGTAAATGCCGATGTAAAATACTTAGCCGGATGGATGACCACTTTTACCAACCGCAACAACCGCTGGCAATCGCCCAAATACATCATCGGCGAAAGCTATGGCGGCACAAGGGTTATGGGGCTTGCACAGGAATTGCAGAACAGGCAATGGATGTACCTGAATGGTGTGATCATGGTATCGCCCGCTGATTATAAAGTATTACGTCAAGGAGGTCCCGTTGCATCCGCACTCAACCTGCCTTATTATACCGCAACGGCATGGTATCATAAAAAGTTATCGCCCGCTTTGCAACAGAAAGACCTGAACGAGATATTGCCCGAAGCCGAACAGTTTGCCATCAATCAGTTGATACCCGCTCTTGCAAAAGGAAATATGATTGCTGCAACGGAGAAGGATGCCATCGCTGAAAAGATGGCTTATTACTCCGGGCTTTCCAAACAGGTTATTTTGCAATACCATCTTGATGTTCCGGAAAGCTTTTATTGGAAGGAATTGTTGCGTTCTGAGGGAAAAACAGTTGGCCGACTCGATTCGCGGTACACAGGTATTGATCGTGTGGAAGCAGGTATTCAGCCCGATTATAATTCGGAGATCACTTCATGGCTGCATTCGTTTACCCCTGCTATCAACTATTACCTGCGCGAACATCTGAACTTTAAAACGGACATTAAATACAATATGTTTGGCCCGGTAAGTCCGTGGGATTTTGAAAACGATAATACCCGTGAAGGGTTGCGGCTTGCAATGGCGCAAAACCCTTACCTGAAGGTGCTTTTTCAGTCGGGATATTATGATGGCGCCACTACCTATTTCAACGCCAAATTCACTATGTGGCATATCGATCCTTCCGGAAAAATGAAAGACCGGTTCAGCTTCAAAGGATACAGAAGCGGCCACATGATGTACCTGCGCGCCGAAGACCTGAAAAGTGCCAATGAAGACCTGCGGGCTTTTATACAAAGCAGCCTTCCGGGCAATAAGCCGGCTAAGTATTAACGGGGCTTAAGGCCGCTAAATGCCTACCTTTGCATTACAGAAAAAAGGGAGGTTAGCATGATGTCTCCAACAGGAACAGAAACCCGAAAGGGAGAAATTAATATAGTGGCTGAATTACTCGAAAGCCCTGAACTTTTTGATCAATTGGCAGATGACCCGGTATTGTTCGAAGCCTTTGCAAAGGAATTGGAGGATGAAGAGAAAGGGGATGGTGAACAGCTCCGGAATCTTGAATTTACAATTGACGTAAGTTTGAAAGATATAGTTGATTGATCAACGAAGTATTTAAACCATCAAGATGAAGAAATTCCTGGCAAGAGTTCGCTATGCCTTGCAGGGTTGGGGTTATTTTTTCCGCAAAGAAACCAACGGGCAGATTCAGGCGGTGGTCGCACTGCTTGTAGTGGTGGCAGGATTTGTTTTTCATATTTCCGCCAATGAATGGTTATGGGTATTGCTGTGCATGGGCATGGTGCTGTCACTTGAAATGGTAAACACTGCTATTGAAACGCTTGCAAACAGGCTACATCCCGAAAAGCATCCTGACATAAAAGTGGTGAAAGATGTGGCGGCAGGTGCAGTGTTATGGGCTTCGGTAGTAAGTGTCATTATCGGGCTGATGATCTTTTTACCAAAGCTAATGGATAGATGGATGTAACGATTTGCCACCTTGCTTCTCAAAAACTCACCCTAAGCTTTCAAAGACACAATTTTTCGTAAAATAAGCCGGTATACTGGCAAAAAAAGCGTTATTTTTGCCGATACGATGGAGAATATTACGATTTTAAGAATTTTACGCTCCCAAATTGAAAAGCAATTATTTTCCGGCAAGGCCATTCTTATTCTGGGTCCAAGGCAGGCGGGCAAAAGCACTTTGCTTCAACAAATTTTTGAAAATAGTAAAGAGGTATTATGGTTAGATGCAGAAAATGCAGATGTGCCCCCCCTTTTTGAAAAGCCCAATATTACTTCCCTAAAAAATATCATCGGGTCACACAAAGTGTTGGTGATAGATGAGTCGCAAAAAATAGTAAATATTGGCAGTGCCATAAAATTGCTTACCGACCATGCAAAGCAGATTCAGGTAATCGCTACCGGATCTTCGTCGTTTAGTTTACGCAATCAAACCAATGAACCCCTCACCGGTCGAAAGTGGGAACATGTTTTACTTCCTCTGAGTTTTGAAGAGCTGGTTAAGCACCATGGTTTGCTCGAAGAAAGGCGCAATATTCCCCACCGTCTTGTTTATGGTTCGTACCCCGAAATTGTTACGCATCCGGGTAATGAACAAAACAGGTTGTTGTTGCTAACGGATAGTTACCTATTCAGGGATATTCTTATGTGGTCGGGGCTGAAGAAACCGGAGAAACTCGTTGATTTGTTAAAGGCATTAAGTATGCAATTGGGGCATGAGGTTAGCTACAATGAACTCGGCAATCTGGTAGGGCTTAAAAATGAAACGGTAGAAAACTATATCCACCTGCTCGAACAGGCCTTTGTGCTTTTCAGGCTGCCCGCCTACAGCAAAAACCACCGTAAGGAATTGCGCAAAGGGCGAAAAGTGTATTTTTATGATAATGGTATCAGAAACGCCATTATTGGCGATTTCAGGCCTGTTCAGATTAGAAATGATGCGGGTGCCTTATGGGAAAACTATGTGATAAGTGAAATGATTAAAAAGCAGGCTAATTATATGGAACACGGTAGTTTTTATTTCTGGCGCACACAGGATCAGCAGGAAATTGATTTGATCATTGACAGAGATGGTACCCTGCATGCCTATGAAATAAAATGGAATCCCAAAGCCAAGGCCCGGTTAAGCAAAAGTTTCTCCGAAACCTATCCGAATCATAGTTATACAGTGATTCATCCGGACAATATTGACAAAATTTTGCTACCTGAAACAGCTTGATTTCGTAAGATAAGCCGTTGAATCGGCAAAAAAAGCGTTATTTTCTCCAATACACCGGAAAAAATAACGCTTTTATGATGTTGGCGTTCTATTCGGAATAACGAATCAACCCACCGGAATTACTCCGGATACTTACAAGGCCCTGAAATGTATGGCCACACCGCCTCCGGCTGCCAAAGGAACCTGTAGCAAGTCGCCTGCCTTTACCTTTTTGCGTTCAATAGTGTAGCTCATCGGGTTCTTTTCCCAATGCGCATCTTTTCCATCCTTGTACACAACGGCTTCCCATTGACGTTGCTTATCGAGGAAGTCAAGCGTAAAGGTTGCCGTACGTGCGTTTTCATCGGTGATAGCGCCGCCAAACCATTCGTTCTTTCCTTTGGATTTGCGAACAATGGTCAGGTAATCGCCGGGTTCGGCTTCGAGGTATTTACTTTCATCCCAATCCACGGCTACATCCTTTATAAACTGCAATGCATCCAATCTTTTCTCGTAGTTCTCCGGCAGGTCGGCGGCCATTTGTAACGGGCTGTACATGGTAATGTACAATGCAAGCTGCTTTGCAAGGGTAGTGTGCACCTGTTCTTTGGCATCGGGTTTGTAGTGGCTCATTTTTATTTCAAAAATGCCCGGCGTATAATCCATAGGTCCACCCATCAGCCTTGTAAACGGCAGGATGGTTTCATGTTCGGGCGGGTTGCCACTGCTCCATGCATTGAACTCGTTGCCCCTTGCCGCTTCGCAGGCTATCCAATTGGGATACGTGCGGTGCATACCGGTGGGCCGGCTGCTTTCGTGCATGTTTACCATGATGCGGTAATCGGCTGTTTTTTGGGCAGCACGGTTAAAGTGGTTGGTCATCCATTGACCGTCGTGGTGTTCACCGCGCGGAATGATCTTACCAACGTACCCCGTCTTGACGGCGGGATAGCCGTAGTTTTTCATGAGGCGGTATGCCGTATCCATCCACCGTTCGTAGTTGGTTACGCTGCCGCTTGTTTCGTGGTGCATAATCATTTTTACACCCTTGCTTTGGGCATAGCGGCTTACTTCTTTCAAATCAAAATCAGGGTAAGGTGTTACAAAATCAAACACATCTTCCTTCCATTTGCCAAACCAGTCTTCCCAGCCTTCGTTCCAGCCTTCCACCAACACGCCATCAAAGCCATGCTTTGCGGCAAAGTCAATGTATTGTTTGGTACGGGACGTGGTGGCGCCATGCTTGCCGCTTGGTTTCAGGTCGGCGCGGTCGTAGGTGCCATCCTGTGTGCCGGCATAGTCCCAACTGCTGATGCCCACATGCATTTCCCACCAGATGCCTACATATTTGGTTGGCTTTATCCATGACGGGTCTTTGATTTTTGAAGGTTCATTCAGGTTGAGGATAAGCCTTGAAGCCAGTATGTCGGTAGCCTTTTCGGCCACATTGATTACCCGCCAGGGTGTTTTGGCAGGTGTTTGTAGGTAGGCTTTATCGCCATACACATTCGGTACAAGGTGACTGCGTAACGTGTTTGTGCCTTTCTGTATTTCAAGCTGCATTACAGGGTAGTTTACCAGCGCGGCCTCGTGGATGTTCAGGTAAAGGCCCTTGTCGCTTTTCATCATCAGCGGGGTTTGTACACCGGTTTCGCTCCAGGGTACGCGGGTATTTATTTCATTGAACCTGCTTGTAATGCCTGTGTTTACTTCGCTCAGCTTTGATGTGGTATAGGTGTATTCGTTGGTATCATAGTCGCCGGGAATCCACCAGGCAGTATGGTCGCCCGTCAAGGCGAACTCCGTTAGCTCGTCCATCACCACAAAATGGTTAAGGGTTGATTGTGCGGGCCACTCGTACCGTATGCCAAGTCCTTCATTGTACAGCCTGAAGGTGATGATCATTTTTGCATTGCGCATAGCGGGTTGTTCCAGTTCCACTTTCATTTCCTTATACCGGTTGCGGATGCTGCTTTCCTCACCCCATACCGGTTGCCAGGTTTCATCTTTTTCAGATATAGAAACCACCCCTCTTTTCATACCGCTTACAAAACCGGCTCCGTCCTGCAGTTTTATGCCAAGCCGCGAACGGTTGATGACCGGCTGTTCGCGGTTATTCAGTTCATAAAAAATTTCACCTGCAGTATTCATATAAACTTTCAAAGAAAGCCTGAGGTCGAATGATACCAATTCACCTTCCTGTTGGGAAAAACCTGTGGTGGAGAAACTTAAAGCAAGCATGGCAAATAAATAGCGCATCATGGTCATCAAAAATTTTAAAGTGTAAAGGTAGCTTTCTTCGGAGGTCATAATATGATTTGTATCAGCCGGCAAGGTCAACAGCGTAATATGCCATGTTTTGAAAGGCAATAATTCTATAAGTGGGCTTTAGAGTGAATATGTTTTGAACAAATTTCCGGTGCCGTTTATTATTGTATTAAAATTATTTCCATGAAGTTTTTTGGTTTTCTTCTTTTGATGCAATGCATTTTTTGTACGGCACAATCGGCCGAATTGGTAAAGGGATATATTGTACTGCCTAATGGTGATACCCTGCGGGGGCAGATTAAGTTTGGTGGTTTCAGGGCCGCCACTAACTGGGAAGAGGTGACTTTTGTGGATGAATCAGGTGTAGAAAAAAAGTACAAGGCACAAAAGGACGAAGTAAAGGGTTATGGATACGAAATCATGGGGATCAGGAAAGACTTTATTTATTTTATAATCAAGAAAAAGTACAATAGCCAATTTTTTGAAAGGATACAAAAAGGATCAAGCTATTCCGTTTATGCATCTTCGGTAACGAATAGTTATGGCACCGTTGATGTCACAGACGTATTGTATGTGGTTGAGAAACCTTCCGGCGAATACGTGTTGGTGGAATCCTGTGGTACGTGCCCGTGGCGAAAAACACTTACTGCTTTTTTGGCTGATAATCCTGATGCATTGGCAGGATTGGAGAATGTGAAAGCCAAGGGACTTGGAGCGTATCTTGTTTCGATAAGTAATTGATAATAAAGCAGCTGATTTTATTCGTTTTTTAATTACCGGTATTTGTGATTTAAAGGAAGTGGGTTCTTCA
>JALOMX010000095.1 GCA_025455245.1 Chitinophagaceae bacterium | reverse complement strand
TTTTTGAGGATGAATGGTAATTTTTTGAAAGATGTTGCAACTAACTTGCGCAGCAAATCACCCAATCAAATTATGATTATGAAAAAAATTCTATTCTCCGGCTTCCTGTTGTTTGCCGGATTTGCAACCATTGCTCAAACGGCTGATGAAATCATTTCAAAACACATTACCGCCATAGGAGGCGCAGATAACTGGAAAAAAGTGAATTCAGTTATTATGGAAGGCACTATGAATGTAATGGGAAATGATGTATCCGTTAAAGTGACACAAGAAAACGGAAAAGGATCCCGTCAGGATATTTCTGTTGCCGGCATGACTGGTTTTGTTATCATTACTCCGACGGAAGGATGGACTTACATGCCTTTTCAGGGTCAGCAGGCTCCTGAACCAATGACTGCTGATGATATTAAAGAGGGCATTGATGATCTCGATATTCAGGGCAATCTTTTAGATTATCAGGCAAAAGGCCATACCGTAGAATATTTGGGCACTGAAGATGTACAGGGAACAGAATGTTATAAATTGAAAGTTACCCGTAAAAACAGCGGAGAACAGACTCTTTTTATCGATAAGGATTCTCACCTGATTGTCAAAACATCTCAGAAAAGAAAGGCCATGGGTCAGGAAATGGATATAACTGTTGAGTTTTCTGATTACCGGGATGTAAACGGGCTTAAGTTTCCCCATGCATTAACGCAGGCTTTTGGAACCATTGTTATGAGCTCTGTGAAAGTAAATGAAACTATCCCGGCTGAAACTTTCAGTAAACCAAAATAACCCATCAGCCCCGAAGGGATTATGCATTGATTTAATAACTGCATGCTAACCAAAAACATGCCCACGAAATAAGGAGTGGACTTTTTTACCATCCGCATTTCGTGGGCATATCACTTTAAAATAGAACCGAACATGAGATCTGTACTAAGTCCTGCCACTATTTTGGCAGTATCCTTACTTTTTGCCATACCGGTTTTTTGCCAGGTAAACAGCGCCACATTTGGAGCCCTTGAAGCGAGATGGCTTGGCCCGGGTACCATGAGTGGAAGGATCACCTCCATTCAGGGTGTGAACAAGGAACCCAAAACAATATATATTGGCACCGCGGGCGGTGGTATCTGGAAAACTACCAACGGGGGTGCAAACTTCAAACCCGTTTTCGACAAATACACCCAAAGCATCGGCGATATTGCCATTGATCAGAATAATCCACGGACCATTTACGCAGGAACAGGTGAAAGCAATATGCGTAACAGTGTTTCTTATGGAGATGGCATGTATAAGTCCACAGATGGTGGTGAGAACTGGACTAAAATCGGATTGGACAGTACCGAACATATTGCAAAAATTGCCATACACCCTGCCAACGGAAACGTGGTTTTTGTTGCTGCACCGGGGCCTTTATTCAAGGATAGCCCGCACCGGGGTTTATACAAAACAGAAGACGGGGGCAAAACCTGGACCAAAGCTCTTTACATTAGTGAAAAGGCAGGTGCGGCAGATATTTGCATCGATCCTTCAAATCCCGATATTATTTATGCCACCACATGGGAATTCAGGCGGATGCCCTATTCATTCAGCAGCGGCGGACCCGGAGGCGGTATCTGGAAAAGTACCGATGGCGGCAAAAACTGGAAAAGGATCCAAGCCGGATTGCCTCAGGGATTGGTTGGCCGTGTTGCGCTTACGCTTGCACCATCTGCACCGTCAAACCTGGTGGCCATAGCTGAGCTGGAAAACAATAAAACCGGGCTTTACATTAGTGCTGATGGTGGCGAAAACTGGAAATCACAAAGCGCATCGCTGAATGTGGTAAGTCGTCCGTTTTATTTTTCAACCATTGTAGTTGACCCTAAAGATCCTAAAAGGGTTTACAGGCCGGCTTATAGCTTTTCTTACAGCAATGATGGCGGCTACAGTTTTGCCGATGCAAGCGGTGAAGGCGGCGCCCCTCATGCCGACCACCACGCTTTATGGATAAATCCCAACAACACAAACGAAATGTGGCTGGGAACCGATGGAGGCGTGTATGTAAGCCTCGACCGGGGAGTTACCTGGTCTTACAAGCACAACCTGCCCGTCGGGCAGTTTTACCATGTGGCTATTGATCGTGCAGAACCATACAGAATATATGGCGGCCTGCAGGATAATGGCAGTTGGGTGGCACCAAGTGCTTCCCCGGGCGGAGTAAACAACAGTGTGTGGCAGGATATTTATGGTGGTGATGGCTTTTGGGTAGTGCCCGATGGAACAGACCCCGACATATGCTATGCCGAAGCACAGGGTGGCAATATGGGCCGGGTAACCATCAGTTCCGGAAAATCAGTCAATATTCAGCCACAACAGGCCGCAGGAGAAGACCCACTTCGATGGAACTGGAACACACCACTGCATGTAGGACCTGTAAGCAAAGCCTTGTACACCGGGGCACAATACCTCTATCGCAGCACCGATCAGGGAAGAAACTGGACACGTATTTCTCCCGACCTTACCACCAACGATAAAAAGAAACAACAACAGGAAGGCAGCGGCGGATTGAGTGCCGACAATACCTCGGCTGAAAACCATTGCACGATTTTTTCCATTGCAGAAAGTACGCTGGATGCCAACTTAGTATGGGCAGGAACCGACGATGGTAACCTTCAGGTGACTACCGATGGTGGAAAAACATGGACGAATGTTTCTGCCAACATTGCCAAAGCCGGGATACCTGCACAAACCTGGGTGAGCAGCATTCAACCGGGACAGCATGATAAAAATGTGGTATACGCAACTTTTGACAACCACATGTACGGCGACAATGCGACCTACGTTGCCAAAAGTACTGATCTCGGCAAAACATGGACCCTGCTGAAAGGTGGTGAAGCACTTGAAGGATATGCCCATAAAATAAAAGAAGACCCTGTAAACAAAGAACTTTTGTTTGTAGGCAGCGAGCGAGGTTTGTATTGCTCCGTAAATGGCGGTAAGGAATGGTTTCGGATGAAAAATAACGTGCCCTGGTTTGGTCTTGTTCGTGATATTGATATACATCCTGTAACACACGACCTTGTTCTTGGCACACATGGAAGAGGTATCATTGTGGTGGATGATATCCGTCCAATAAGAAGCATGACGCCTGAAACGGTAGAAAAACCTGTAGTACTTTTCCCGATGGGAACCGTAAAAACCGGTACAAGCCGGTTTGGCGGAAGTGGTTTTCCCGTACAGGGCGGATGGAATGGTGGCAACCCGCCGGCCATTCCCGCCATTGAATATTACCTGAAAGACAGGGTAATGACGGGTGATGTAAAAATCGACATATTGGATACTGACGGTAAGTTGGTACAATCCATCCCCGGAACAAAAAGAAAGGGCATCAACCGTATTTACTGGAACCAACGTATGAAACCACCAAAAACAGCCGAGGGAAGCGTGAAAATGGACTTCGGTGCATTTACTGCGCCGATGGTAATGCCGGGTAACTATACCGTAAAACTTTCTGTATCAGGAAAGGAATATACACAACCCCTTACCCTTGTGCATGATGACAAAAGCGGTATGACTTTTACAGAAAGAAAAGCTCAATATGATGCCGCCATGAAAATGTATAACATGCAGGAAGAACTGGCGGTACTGGTAGATACCATCACAAAAACCCAAAGTGCATTGAAAGCGATGCTGGAAAAAACCACCAATAAAAAAGCTAAACAAAATGCACAGGAATACTTTGATAAATCGGAAGCACTGAGGGGACAACTGATGGCTACAAAAAACAAAAGCATCTTTGCGGATGAGAAGCGCTTTAAGGAAGAACTGAGCGAATTGTATGCAGCCATTGCCGGAAACGAGCAGGCGCCAAGCAACCTTCAGTTACAAAGGCTTGACCTTGCCGTGAAGCAGCTTGCCGATTTTAAAACGGAATGGGGTAAGATGCAGGCTAAATATCAGCCGGTGCTGTTGGCGGGAAAATGAATGGATAAGTACGAGGTTAGAAATACGAAATACAAAGTACTAAATATGAAGTTGGGGAAATTGATTTAGGGCTTAGAATATTGAGATATAATAACCATTCCAAAAATGCTCCGGGATTCGGGGCATTTTTGGTTTTTTGAAATTGTTGCTGCATTTAACCTTAGAGCTAAATTTATTAGCTTTGGGAAAATTTCCAATACCATGTCGTTTGACATTAATGAACCTGCAGTCATATTCAACCACTTTGATAGCATTGAAGCTTTTTTCAATTATGTGGAACCGATTCAGGCGAAATATGAGCTGTGGGATGGGGAATTGGTAATGATGGCGGGTAGCACCCAAGGGCATGCCATCATCAGGGACAATATTCATAGCTTTCTCAGGAAAAATTTGAAAAGCAGAGGTTGTAAATCATTTCAGGAAACAATTTATCTACGGATAACAAACAAAACCCTTTTTTTACCTGATGTCATGGTAACCTGCAATCCACAAGACTTTTCGGGAAGGTCCCGATTTGTTGAATTCCCTTCCATAATTGTTGAAATCCTCACCGAATCAACCGAACGTGTAGACCGGGGCGAAAAATGGGCACACTACAGGAAAATACCATCACTTCGGTACTACATCATGGTAAGTCAGGAACAACCTTTGGTTGAGGTGTACGGAAGACCACATACCCAATCACTGTTTTACTTTGAATCTTTTGAAGGATTGGATGAAATTGTTGAATTGCGGGAAATGGACATTCAAATCCCCATGAAGCATATTTACGAAGGAATTGTATTTGAAATGTCCGAATCTCCCGCCGAATAACCTCTTTATCCATCTTGAATGGCTTTAAGATTTCGTACCTTTGCGCTCCCGCATTAAACGGGTTATGATAAACTTCAATTTAAGCCATATATCTGATGAAAGATTATAAAAGAATTCTGGTTTCTGCTGCCCTGCCCTATGCCAACGGACCCGTACATGTTGGCCATTTAGCCGGCTGCTATTTACCTGCCGATATTTACGTTCGTTATCAGCGTGCCCGAAAGCGCGATATCGTATTTGTAGGCGGCAGCGATGAACATGGTGTACCCATTACCATTCGCGCCATGAAGGAAGGCATCAGCCCTCAGGAAATAGTAGATAAATACCATTCGCTTATTAAAGACAGTTTTGCCAGAATAGGAATCTCCTTTGATGTATACAGCCGCACTTCGGCTGCCATTCACCATGAAACATCTGCTGATTTTTTTAAGAAGCTTTACGATGACGGCATGTTTGAAGAGCGGGAAACCGAACAATACTACGACGAAGAGAAGGAAACCTTTTTGGCCGACCGATACATCACCGGCACCTGTCCTGTATGCCAGAATCCCAATGCCTATGGCGATCAATGCGAAAAATGCGGCAGCAGCCTAAGCCCCGAGCAATTGATCAACCCCAAAAGCACATTAAGCCATAACCCCCCGAAAAAGCGCAAAACAAAACATTGGTACTTTCCATTAAATGAATTTGAACCCTTTTTGAAAGAATGGATACTGGAAGGACATAAAGAATGGAAAAACAATGTGTATGGCCAATGCAAAAGCTGGATAGACAGCGGCCTGCAGCCCCGTGCCATGACCCGAGACAGCAGTTGGGGTGTAAAAGTGCCTCTTCCCGATGCAGAGGGGAAAGTATTGTATGTGTGGTTTGATGCGCCTATTGGCTATATAAGCGCTACAAGGGAATTGCTGCCGGACACATGGGAAAACTACTGGAAACGTGAAGATACCAAGTTAGTACACTTTATCGGAAAAGATAATATTGTTTTTCACTGTATAATTTTCCCTGCCATGCTGAAAGCACATGGCGATTATGTATTACCCGACAATGTGCCTGCCAACGAATTTTTGAATTTAGAAA
Organism: Chitinophagaceae bacterium; assembly: GCA_025455245.1. GTDB lineage: Bacteria > Bacteroidota > Bacteroidia > Chitinophagales > Chitinophagaceae > Phnomibacter. Next base: position 1,508 of record JALOMX010000095.1, on the reverse strand, counting down.
ATGACAAGGTAAGTACAAGTCGCAACTGGGCAGTTTGGCTGCATGAGTACCTGAATGATTTTTCTGGCTGTGAAGATGTACTGCGTTATTACCTCACCACCATTGCACCTGAAACCAAGGACAGTGATTTTACATGGAAAGGATTTCAGGATGCCAACAACAGCGAACTCGTAAGCATTTTCGGAAACTTTGTAAACCGGACCTTTGTATTGATGCATAAATTATGCAGCGGCAAGGTACCACCGTTGCACCTTGAGGCCATGGATGATGATGACCGGAACCTTTTTGCTGATATCAAACGCGCCAAACATACCATTGAGGAGCTATTGGAGCAGTACAAATTCAGGGATGCACTGTTTGAAGTAATTGATCTTGCCCGGAAAGGCAACCAATACATGCAGAAAAAAGAGCCATGGATAAAGGCCAAACAACTTACGGATGACCTTGCTGCCAATAAGCCGGGACTTGCTACTGCCGAACAGTTGTCCGCACGTCAAAGCATTGATAACTGTATGCATGTTTGTTTGCAATTGTGCGCCAATCTTTCCATTTTCATCAATCCATTTTTACCGCATACAGCTAAAAAAATGCTGCATATGATGAAGGTGGTAGAAAAAATGCTTGATTGGGAAAACGGCGGGAAAGAAAAGCTATTAAGCGTCGGGTATTCGCTTCGTGCGCCGGAATTGCTTTTCCGCAAAATAGAAGATGCCGAAATAGCAGCCCAATTGGAAAAACTCCAACAATCGAAAAACGGAAACGTTATGCCTGCCGATGCAACATCTGAGGATACAACACCTTCTTTTGCACCCTTGAAAGAAGAAATAGTGTATGATGACTTTGCCAAACTTGACCTTCGTATCGGAACCATTGTGGAAGCTGTAAAAGTACCCAAGGCAGATAAACTGCTGCAACTTACTGTGGATATGGGTTTTGAAACCCGCACCATTGTCAGTGGTATTGCACTCCATTTTTCACCGGAAGAAATCATTGGCAAACAGGTAACCGTTGTGGCCAACCTTGCCCCGCGTAAAATGCGCGGTATTGAAAGCAATGGTATGATTCTGATGGCTGAAGATGCTGAAGGAAAGCTGCATTTTATGAAGCCGGAGAATGTGGTGAATGCAGGGGCGACGGTGAGTTGATGAGATTTCCTCTTACGGATAGGTGTCATCACTAATTTGCAACAGTATCCCTGTAGTTTTCCTGCAACATCAGGATAACCGATCGCCTCAGGGAACCACAACCATGCAGCCTTCAAGCATAAAAGGATATGGTGTAATCCTGGCTTCTCAGACAAGGTACCACCGTCAAAAAAGTATATGTATGCGGGTGCATTAATTTTTTTGTGGCGCAAATAAAAGTACTGTATTAAAAAGATGCAATAGTAGTGCTGCCACAGCGCAAGGCCCTCGACAGCAATGTACCGCCGGAGTCGGTGATTATTCTTGAACCTACTTCTGTGCCGCCAAAATCATAAATCCTTTCAGTAAGTTCGAAGTTACCGT
>JALOMX010000094.1 GCA_025455245.1 Chitinophagaceae bacterium | reverse complement strand
TAAAAGGGTAATAAAAACCTTATAGTTAGTTACCTCGCTGGTAGAAGCCGAAGCGGTAGCACTTACGTTTACCGCACCTGTCTGGCTGCTGGCAATCTGATAAACAATACCCTTAAACTTCCGGTTTATATAAGCATCAACCGTAACCAGTGCGCTATCCCCAATATTAACCTTGGTAATATCATTTTCAGTAACATCAACCCTGATTTCAATACGGCGCATATCGGCAATACGCATCATTTCGGTACCTGCCATCTGTGCCGTACCCACTACCCTTTCGCCTTTTTTTACATTGAGCAGTGAAATAACGCCATCCATTGGGGCAACAATGGTTGTCCGGCTTACATCTTTACTGGCACGGTTCAGATTGGCCTGGGCGCTGCGTACAGCCGCCTCCGTTGCCTCCTTACTGCGAATAGCCGCATTAAGGTTTGCTTTGGCTGTTCTTAACTGATTTTCGGCCTGCTCAAATTCCGCCTGACTGATTACTTTATCCACAAGCAGTTTTTTCTGCCTGTCGAAGTTTGCCTGCGCAACTTCAACAGCCGACTGCAGGCCTACAATCTGGGCTTCCACATTGGCTACCTGATATTGTTGCTGGCTTACAACGGCAGAGGCTTGCTGCTGTTGTGTTCCAAGAATGTCAGCGTAAATCCGGGCAACCACCTGTCCGCGTTTTACACTGTCGCCTTCCATCACGGTCAGCTCAGTAATTTCACCACTCACATCCGAACTCACTTTTACTTCCACCTCAGGAAATATCCGTCCGCTTGCATTGACTGTTTCTATGATGGTTCTTTTGCGCGCCTTTTCAACAGCCACCTTTACACCCTCTTCTTCTCCAATCCATCCCTTCTTTTTGGCAACGACAAGACCCACAATTACCACTATCAATATTCCAATGATCCATTTTAAACTTTTGCTCATAAAATATCCTTTTAATCCTGTGACTATAACCTGATAAAATTATTCTTGTAAAATTCAAGCACTTTCAGCCTGAAAATATATTCGTATTGTGATGACGCTTCATCAATTTTTGAACGTTGGAGGTTGTTCTGAAGGGTAATCAGTTCTATCACCGGGAGCAATCCAACCTCATAACGTTTGGTTCCCAATTCATAGCTATACTGCGCCGTTTCCACAGCCCTTTGCCGGCTTTGAAAAGTGTTCATTGCATTTACGGCACTTTGGTAAGCCTGGTAAATATCCTGTTTTAGCTGAAGGGTATCGGCAAGCATTTGCAGGCTTACGGTAGATTCATTCAACTTAGCACGCTGATAGGCAGACTTTGCCTGAAGACCGTTGAAAATAGGAACGGTAAGCGAAAGGCCAAGGCTTTGCCTGAAGTTAAAATCAAACTGCCGCCATACATTGGCCTTATTAAATCCCGATGGGACACTAACCGGGGTATTCACAAAATAATTGTTACCAGCCACGCTGACAAACGATTGCGTGGGTACTACGGTGGTTATATTTGGTCCGGTGGGAAGGCGTTCAAATGCAGAAGAATAAGCCGTTTGAAGATTGCCAAAGGCAGAAATGGAGGGGTAAAGGGCGCCCCATGCAGCCCTGGAATTTTTGCGGGCAGCATCAAGCCTTAATTGATTTGCCTGTTGACGTGGTTGTTGGGCAACTGCCTTTTCAAATACAAGATCGGGACTCAACTCTGAAATCGGGTCCACAGGAATGGCTGAAGCCGCAGGGATTGCTATCCGAAAAGGTGCAGCAGCATCAAGGTTCATCACCGACTTTATGGAGAGCTGATTGATTTCAAACTGACTCTGTGCCGCAATCAGGGTGGCACTATCACGTGCAAGCTGTGCCCTGAGTTCGGCAGCATTCAGCTCAGGAAGGGCGCCTGCTGCCACTCTTTTTTCCGTAATGGAAAGTTGCTCGGTTGTTTGAGATACCTGCACCTGCGCAATCCGCATCTGTTCATGGCTCAATAAAGCCTGAAGGTACAGTGCGGCAATATTGAGGGAGATATCATTTTTGATGACCTCAGTTTGCTTTCGGGTTGCCTCGGCAGTAAGCCTGTTTGCTTCAATCTGATTCTTTAGGGAAAACCAATTGAACAGGGTCACATTGGTTTGCAATCCGGCATTTAAAAACGTAATGGAATTGGTTGTAAACAAGTTGGTGGCAGGGTCAATACTACGACCAAACTGACCACCTCCGCCGGTTTGGAAATTGGCGGATGGAAAACGGGAAGCTGACGATTGCTTTGCCGTAACTTCTGAAATTTCCTCCTGAACCTTGTTTTGCCGAACCTGAATATTGTTGCTGATGGCATAATCAACGCATCTTCTCAGGTCCCAAACATCCTGTGCAAGGGCAGAAAATAATGACATTGAAAAAATCAGGGCAAGTGAACTTTTTCTCATAACCTGCAAATGTACCTTACCCCGGCTTTTTAAAATAAAGTTTAGGGACAAATGGTATTTATTTCGTACAGGCGTAAAAAAACAATGACACTATAGGGCAGCCAAAATCCTTTCCTGTACTTCCTTTAACTTTTCCGGTGAAAGCTTCAGTTTGGAAGTAAGGATATCTGCATCCCCCATACCATTCATGGGTACAAGGTGAACATGGGCATGCGGCACTTCAAATCCTATGGTAATAATATTTATGCGGTCGCACGGAAAAGCCTTTCGGATAGCATTTGCTAACGGCTTGCTGAAAGTAAGCAACCCGTCAAGATAATCATCCGGTAAATCAAACAGACGGTCAACTTCAATCTTTGGCACCACAAGGGTATGGCCGAAAGCGGCCGGAAAAATATCGAGAAAGGCGAGAAACTTATCGTTTTCCGCGAGTTTGTAACATGGTATTTCACCGGCAATAATCCTGGAAAAGATGGTCATAAAAGATGGTTGAAATCACAAATTTCGGTAATAAAAATCCCAAATAAACAAATTCCAAATTCCAAAACAGGCATACCCCTTGGAATTTGGAATTTGAATGATTGGAATTTTCCCTTAGATACTTATTTCTTCCACCTTAAACTTAAGGATACCTGTAGGCGCCTGAACCTCTGCCACTTCGCCTACTGCTTTTCCAATAAGCCCTTTGCCAATGGGCGATGTAGCCGAAATTTTGCCCTGCTTGAGATCCGCTTCACTTTCCCCTACAATCTGATATTGCATGGTTTTTTTGGTAGCAAGGTTGGTAATTTTTACCCTTGTAAGGATACTTACGGTGCTTGTATCAATAGTATTGGTATCAACTATGCGGCTGTTGGCTATTACTGCCTCCATTTGTTTGATCTTGGCTTCTAAAATGCCTTGCGCCTCTTTGGCCGCATCGTACTCCGCATTTTCCCGAAGGTCGCCCTTTTCCCTGGCTTCAGCAATGGCCCTTGCTGCAGCAGGCCTGTCCACCGAACGCATCTGTTGCAATTCGGCCTGCATCTTTTCAAATGTTTCGCTGGTTACATAGTTCACATTCATATCACACTCCTTCTGTTTTTGTAAAAAAATTATGTCTCAAAACCGGTTTTAGATGGTATGAGACAGAAAAAAATAACAACGCCTCCACCCCGGTGAAAGCGTTGCCATTGCTGCAAACATACAGAACTTTTTTTCAAAAAAACAAATGTCAAAACACCCCCGGGTCCTTAAATCCATTATTTTGGCTGAAAATACTGATCCTATGCGCCGTTTTGTTTACTTGTTTTCCCTGTTGGTTTGCGGATTTTTCCAAACCGGTCTTTTGGCTCAGCTCCGCTTTGAAATACCATATCCCTCCACCTTCGGAAATAATCCAATGGATGGAAGAATCCTGGTGCTGATCAGCAAAGACAGTACACTTGAACCGAGATTTGCCATAGCTGACGGATACAAAACCGCACAGGTAACCGGGGTGGATGTAGAAAACTGGAAGCCCGGACAAACGATTACGGTTGATGAAAAAGCCTTTGGTTACCCGGTTGAAAGCCTCACTCAATTACCTGCAGGGTTTTATCGCGTACAGGTATTGTTTCACAAATACGAAACCTTTAAACGGGCAGATGGCCACACCGTAAAACTGCCCATGGACCGGGGCGAAGGCCAACACTGGAACCTTGCACCGGGGAACCTGTACAGCGAACCCAAATGGCTGGGGCTAGACCCGGCGGGTAAGACCAAACATGTAATTGCCCTGCAAAAAGAAATACCGCCCATTAAGCCTCCGGAGGATACCAAATACATTAAGCATATCCGCATACAAAGCAAGCTTCTTACCGAATTCTGGGGAAGGCCGATGTACCTCGGAGCTCATGTGCTGCTGCCGGAAGGTTTTGATGAGCACCCGGATGTGAAATACCCGCTTGCCATTTTTCACGGGCATTTCCCGGCTGATTTTGGCGGCTTCAGAACAGAACCTCCCGACCCGAATTTGAAACCTGATTACAGTGAACGCTTTAAAATATCAGGGTACAACAAAATAGTTCAGGAAGAGGAATATGCTTTTTACAAGCAATGGACTGGGCCCAACTTTCCGAGGGTCCTTGCCATTGAAATTCAGCACCCTACCCCGTATTACGATGACAGCTATGCCGTAAACAGCGCCAACAACGGCCCCTATGGTGATGCCATTGTGTACGAACTGATTCCTGAGATTGAAAAACGTTTCCGGGGCATTGGTGAAGGTTGGGCTCGCTTTATGTATGGCGGCAGCACCGGCGGTTGGGAGGTTTTGGCCGCACAGCTTTTTTACCCCGATCAGTTCAACGGTTGCTACAGCGCCTGCCCCGACCCGGTTGACTTCAGGGCCTATACCGTGGTGGACATTTATAAAGATAAAAACGCCTATTATGAAGAAGGGTCCTTCACAAAAACCCTTCGTCCCGGTGTACGCAATTATCTCGGGCACATCAGCGCTACCCTGAAGGATTGTAATTACAAAGAACTGGCATTGGGTACCAACAGCCGCAGCGGCGATCAGTGGGATGTATGGGAAAGCGTGTTTTCGCCAACAGGTACCAATGGCTATCCAAAACCCATCTGGAACAAATACACCGGGGTGATTGATACTTCCGTTGCACGACATTGGCGCGACAACTACGATTTAAGCCATATCCTCGAAAGGGACTGGAACAGGTTAGGGGAAAAGCTCAGGGGAAAAATCAGGATTTACTGCGGCGATATGGATAATTTTTACCTGAACAATGCCGTGTACCTGATAGAAGAACGCATTAAAAAATTAGATAATCCAAAACCTGAAGCTATTGTGGCCTATGGCGATCGCTTTGAGCATTGCTGGAACGGGGACCCCAACCTGCCGAACTACATCACAAGGTTGCGGTATCACAGTATGTTCATTACACAATGGGCTGAAGAGGTGAAGAACCGTTCGCCGAAGGGGGTGGATCTCGAAAGTTGGAGGTATTGATTAAAAACACAAGAGCAATTTATATCTGAAGCTAAGAAAATTGAATATGTTGATTAGATACTTAATTCTATTATTGTCAATACTTTTCTTAATTGATCCAATTGGCGCTCAAAAGGTAAGGGTAGTATCACCTGTAAGCCATAATTGGAAAGGAAGCAAAGCTGTATTTACCTCAGATGGCACCAAAATAGTTACAGGTGATAATGAGGGGGTAATAAAATTCTGGGACGTTGAAACCGGCAAACTTCTACACACAGTATATCACTCTGCCGAAATTCTCAAAAATTTGAAACTCTCCCCAAACGACAAGTGGCTTTCCGGTTTATCTGATAATGGAGAAATCCATATTTGGTCGATGAAAACCGGCAAGTTGCATATGCACATTCCGGGGGAAGTTCACTGGGCTAATGATGTAAGCTTTAGTCAAGATTCCAAGCTAATAGCATCAATTTCTTATGACACCGCTGCTATATGGAATGTGGAAACAGGCGAACTTTTAAAAAAATGGAATATTGGCAAAGGTGGAGATAAAATATTATTTACACCGAATCCTAACTTAGTATTCATTGAAACCTTTAGCATTGAGGAAAGGAATAATTTTCAAATCTGGGACTATAAATCGGCTAAAAAGATCGCTTTTCCCTCTACAAATTTTTGGGCAACTATTAAAGGCAATACAATGCTGGATTGGAAAGGCGACACCTTAGTATCATATAATCTGGAAAATGGAAAAATGACCGCCCAATGGAAAACAGGTGGACAAAAAATTGAAAAAGCTACTTTTTGCGGAGATAACGTGGCGCTTTATGTAACATCAGACGCAGTTTTGCACAAAACTGATCTAAAAACGGGTAAGGAGATATTTTCATTACCTTGTAAACTTGAGAAGGACCACAATGGATTCTTCATATCAATAACAGTTAACCTTCAGGGAACATATGCAATTGTTACAGACCATGAAGGTAACGGTCAAATTATTGACGTAACCTCAGGCAAACTCCTAACCGAACTTCCAAAGCTTAATAATTACAATAATTATTATGACCCATGCTTTAACAACGAAGGCAATATGCTTGCCATACCCGGGCCAATTGATGAGGCCGTATCCATTTGGAATTTGCCGGACAGCAATCGTAGAATGATTGGAAAAAAAATTTCTCTGCCATCAACAAAGGCAGTACTTCTTAAAAATAATTACTTGTTATCGCTGAATGATAATGAATTCACTTGTTTTAACATTAACACTAATCAACCTCAATGGACACTTCCGATTAGGTCAAACAAGCACGATTTTGACAATTTCACCCCGGAGGAAAAGTTTTTATTTCTATGGAATGATTCAGGGAGAATAGCCATTTATTCTCTGCCGGATGGAGTAATTGTAAAGGAAATTTTGAATACCCCATTAAAGAAGGCTGCTCTTTCTAAAGATGGAGAACTTGTTCTGATGATTAATGAAAAGGAAATAAAGATAATCCGTGTAAAAGACGATAAAATAATATTCTCAAAGCCTATCAATAAATACTATGAAGATGAAGCCTTATTTAGCAATGATGGACAATACCTAATGTGGATGAACGCGGCCGGTTGGTACAAAAAATTCGACCTTCAGGCAGGTGGCAAGGCTGACTCTTCTTTTATTGGGAAAGATCGCTTTTTAAATTACATAAAGCAAAGTCCCGATGGGAGTAAAGTTGTAGTAAACTGGCGCTCCCGTGGTGAAGCATTCTCAAATGTTTCTGTATTGGATTACGCTACGGGAAAAATACTTTGGGAATTACCTCAAGAATATGCCTGGATTGAAACTATCCGATTTAGCAATGATGGTAATTATGTAATAATAACTACCATTAAAGGTGGCGATGCTGAGGTTCGCGATGCCGGGAACGGTAAAGTTTTAGGTAACGCTGAAATCAGCAATCAAACAATAGATGCGGGCTTTCTAAAAAATGGTCAGTTATTTTATATAAAAGAAAACAC
>JALOMX010000093.1 GCA_025455245.1 Chitinophagaceae bacterium | reverse complement strand
AAAATAAAGCAAAATCAATTTATTTATTGGCAGAAGTTGTCAATTTAAATGAAATGTAAATCCTGAGCATAAAAACTGTACGAAAGCAATCGTTTCTCAAGGTTAATCATTCATATAGCTATGCCACACTTGCAAGAACACCAACAAAAAAAAGGCCCGCATTGCTGCGAGCCTGATCTTAAAAGCTTGTGGAGAATACCGGAGTCCCTGCCTGACTGAAAGGCGGGGAACCGGAGACCTTCCCGCACCCTCCGGGACGCTTTTGCCGGCAGGAATAAAAAAAAGGCCCGCATTGCTGCGAGCCTGATCTTTAAAGCTTGTGGAGAATACCGGAGTCCCCGCCCGACCGAAAGGCGGGGAACCGGTGACCTTCCCGCACCCTGAGGGACGCTTTTGCCGGCAGGAATAAAAAAAAGGCCCGCATTGCTGCGAGCCTGATCTTTAAAGCTTGTGGAGAATACCGGAGTCCCTGCCCGACTGAAAGGCGGGGAACCGGTGACCTTCCCGCAACCTGCGGGACGCTCTTGCCGGCAGGAATAAAAAAGGCCCGCATTGCTGCGAGCCTGATCTTTAAAGCTTGTGGAGAATACCGGAGTCGAACCGGTGACCTCTTGCATGCCATGCAAGCGCTCTAGCCAGCTGAGCTAATTCCCCGAACGGGCTGCAAATGTATGGGAGCTGAGTTTATTTTCAAAAATAAACTTCAATCAAAATGAATCCTACTAGCGATTCCAGTTGTGCCCGAAAACAATGTACCACCCAAAGCTATCAGGCCCTCCGGCCACATCAATGCCGGCCCTGATACCAAAGGCCCTTGCCACCAGATACCTGAAACCCGCACCATAATTGTATATGAGATCTGCATCACCAAAGGATTGATTTTCCATCATGGCTTTTCCCATCCCGGCAAAGGCTACCCCACTCCAGCGCCGGCTGAAATCATAACGCTGCTCGGTCTCTGCCAGCACTGTGGTGAAACCCTGATATCGTGCCAAAGGAACACCCCTGAGGTTAATAAAAGGTAGCAGGTAAAACGGAGGACGGTCAAATACATGTTGGGCATCTATACGCAATCCACTTATCCAGTTGTTTTTTACAGGCAAAAACCAATTCACAAAACCGGTGAGTTTCTGATAATTATAATCGCTCCCTGTCCAATCATCATCAATAGCGTAAACGGTATTGATTCTGAACCCCTTATCAGGGGTGAAAAAGTTGTTGCGCTTATCCCAGTCGGCAAAAAATCCAAGGGAACCAATTTTACTGTCAAGTTCTTTATCCGGAAACAAATCAGGGAGATTCTCATCAAATTCAGGTTTCAGGGTTGTTGAAGAATATATATACTCTGTCCCCAGGTATATATCGCTTTTACTTACCTTCTTACTTACTGAAAGATATATGGGAAGGGCTTTAATATTGAATGAAAATTTTTGATCTGTACCTTCCGCGATCTCCCTGTAAAAATCCAGGTTTATGCTACCATAACCTGCGAATGCGCGGTATTTAACGCCCGCCTTTGGTAAACTTCCTATACGCCCACCACCCAGGAGCCAGCTATTATTGGCAGTATACATACCGGCAATTGCCGTTATATCCGGCGGCACATAGCCATATTTGGGATCAACCTTTTTGGGCGATAAAAAAGTAAATGCCATTAATCCACCGAAACCACCCAGCGCGGGTTCTGTAATAATCAGGGGAACGGGTACAAATCCTTTCATGTCAATAAGGAAACGGCTAAGGTCCAGTTTGCCGTCAAGGGTATCTTTCATGATAGCCTTCCTGATTTCCTTTTTGGTCAGCGAATCCTGTGCCACAGAAAATAAATCCATGCATAAAAACATCAGGATCCATAAAAGGATATTTGTGAATCTTTGCCGGGTCACGTTCTCTTTTCATTTGATTTATTCAAAGAAAGATAGTTATGATCCCCGACCCAATGATATAGGTCATTCTTTGATTATAACCGTTAAATGGAGTGTTCTCTTTACCTGTTGTTGCCAAAAACATATCGGATGTTAAGTCCAAATCCTCCTGCATTAAACCGGGTTTCTTCTATTATCCATAACGTTGGTCTCCAGTCGGCGCTCAATGAAATAGGAACTGTGTTGAATTTGTATTCAATGCCAATTTCACCATTGGGTCCCAGCAAAAATTCATTGTCGTCAATACGCATACTGCCACCAACACCCACATACCAGTAAAACGCTTCACCTCCCAAAGGCTTGTACAAAAAATTCCAAACACCCTCAATGCCTACTCCGCTATTTCCAAAAGCAAGGTCAGCATGAATACGGCTGAATTTACCTGCTTTGAATAATGCATCTACTGCTACATTGCCACCTGCTACGTCACCAAAACGTATACCCAACTCCTGACTTTGTGCTGAATAGCCCGCAAAAATTATAAAACAAATAATCGATAACTTCTTCATGATTTACTTTTGATTTAATACGTTAAAAACCCCTGAATCGTATTTTAGCTTTCTGTGAAAAATCTTAAAAAAATAAAAAGAGGCACCTTGTTACGTGTGCCTCCTTCGGACTATTCAAAATGTAAAATTTATTCTCCCCAGATTTCTCCCTCACCATTCAACCAGTTTTTAACCGATTCGGTGGTGACACTCTTAGGCCTTTCAATCGGGAAGCCCAATGCCCTTGACCAGCAGAGGTTTGCCAATACACCTAAAGCACGGCTAACAGCAAACAATACTGTATAGAACTCATATTCCTTCATTCCGAAGTGCACAAGCAAAGCACCGCTATGCGCGTCTACATTGGGCCAGGGGTTCTTTACTTTTCCAAGGCTTTCAAGGATGGGCGGAACTACTTCGTAAATTTTCCAAACCGTACGGCAAAGCTTGTCATCGCGCATATAGGTTTTTCCAAAATCCATTTGTGCTATAAAACGCGGGTCGGTTTGACGAAGCACCGCATGACCATAACCCGGCACCACTTTTCCCTGATCGAGTGTATCCCTCACGTATTTTTCAATCTGATCGTGCGTTGGCAGGTCTGTACCCAGTTTCTCCTGCATTTCAAATATCCATTTGATTACCTCCTGATTGGCAAGGCCATGCAAGGGTCCCGCCAGACCATTCATACCGGCAGCATAAGAAAGGTATGGATCGGCAAGGGCTGAACCAACAAGGTGAGTGGTATGCGCACTTACATTACCCCCTTCATGATCGGCATGAATGGTCATATACAGGCGCATGAGTTTTTGAAAATTAGGATTTTCAAAACCGAGCATGTGTGCAAGGTTACCGGCCCAATCAAGCATACCATCCGGGTTGATGTCATCTCCATTATGGTATTTTTTTCTGTAGATATATGCCGCAATCCTTGGCAGGCGTGCAATCAGTGTAATACTATCATCAAAAGTGGCCTCCCAATAATCTTTTTTGGACATTCCCTCTGCATAACGCTTTGCAAATAAGCTTTCCGTTTGCAGGGCCATTACCCCTGTAACAAACATGGTCATCGGGTGGGTTGCATTCGGCAGTGCATCGATTGTTTTAAAAACATGGTTAGGTACATGGCTGCGACGCTGAAATACATCGGTCACATGATCGGCCTCTTCTTTGGTTGGCAACTCGCCAATAAGCATCAAATAAAAGAGCCCTTCCGGCATAGGTTCTGTTCCTCCATCTACCTTAGGAAGCTGAGCCCGCAACTCGGGAATAGAATAACCGCGGAACCGGATACCTTCCTGCGGATCAAGTAATGATGTTTCACTGACAAGCCCGGTCATTCCGCGCATACCCTGATAAATCTGTGCCAGGGTTACCTCACCAATCTTTTTTCCGCCATGTTCCTTCAGCATGGCCTTTATCTCGGTTGCCGCTGCATCTGCCTTTGCCTTGAATTTGTCTTTTAGAATGCCCATTGATTAGAATATTTATAAGAGAAAAAATTAATAGGTTTGTGAAGCGGCTCAAAGGTAACCCAAAGTTGTCAAGGAATGCGGAGTTCATCCCTTTTATAATAAGCCTTAAGAAAATTTTCAGATTTATATCCCCTTTCGCAAATTATTTTGGAGAAAAACATCACTTCAACAATGCTTTCCTACCTGAAAGAAGGTTTTTTACACTCCGGCAATATGGCGGGCAGCAATCATTCCGGATGTCCAGGCATGCTGAAAATTAAAACCGCCTGTAACCCCATCTACATCCATTATTTCTCCTGCAAAATAAAGTCCCGGATTTAGTTTGCTTTGCATAGAATTTGGATCGATTTCATGGAGGGATATCCCTCCTGCGGTGACAAATTCATCTTTGAAAGTGGTTTTGCCCTTTGCGGGAACAGAAAATGCCGTGAGTGCCTTAATAAGTTTGTTTTGCTTTGCAGCAGGCAGGTCGGCCCACCGCTGTTCTGAATCAATTTCACAGGACTCCAGCAGAAACTTCAATAAGCGGTCGGGCAAATCGAACCATTCGGTATTCATGACCTTTTTATTTCCCTTTTCCTGCCTATATAGAAGAATTTTTTCCCTGAGGCTGTTTTCATTGAAAAGGGGCATCCAGTTTATGATAACTTCAAACTGATAATCCTTTGCAGCCAATTCCCGCGCCGCAAATGCGGAGGTCCGAAGAATGGCCGGACCACTCAGTCCCCAATGCGTAACTAAAACAGGCCCCTCTGCTTCAAATTTGGTCCCTGCAATTTTTACATGCGCTTTTTGCGAAACCCCCATTAATGAGGTTATAGGATTTCCCGGTGTGTTGAATGTAAATAAAGAAGGTACGGGAGTAGAAATGCTATGTCCGGTGGCCTTGGTAAGCCAGCCGAATTGTTCGGATTTTGGAAAGCCTCCACAAGCAACGCACACAAAATCAGCTTCCATCATCCGGCCATCCTGTAAGGTTAGCTGCCAGGTGGCATTTTGCTTTTCCAGTTTAACCACAATGGAAAACAACCTTATTTCAACCCCGAACCTTTCGGATTCTTTGAGCAGGCAATCTATTATGGTTTGGCTATTGTCTGTAACCGGAAACATCCTTCCATCCGGTTCTGCTTTCAGGTTTACGCCCCTTTCTGCAAACCATTGAACGGTATCGGCCGGTCCAAAATGGTGCAAGGCTTTTTTCAGGAATTTTTCACCCCGGGGATAACATTTGCTGAATGGGCTGATGTCGAATAAATGATGGGTGGTATTGCAGCGGCCACCACCACTGATTTTCACTTTCTGTAGCAGTTTCCCGGTTTTCTCAAGCAGAATAACTTTTATATCCGGATCAAGCCTTGCGGCATTGACTGCGCAAAAAAATCCTGCAGCACCACCACCAATGACCACTAAAGTTTTTTGTCCACGCATATTACAAGCCCAATGCCGCCCTCAGCCTTGGATAGCCCGACCGGCTAACAGGTATTTTCTTCCCGCTTTTGAGAACGGCTACAAAACTATCCTTTTCGTAAGGATCAATGCGGGTAATTTGCGCTATTTGTATCATGTATGACCTGTGGGTACGAACAAACTCCTGCTGACTCAGGGTTTGCTCAAAATAGGCCATCGTTTTATTTTTCAAAAAAGCCCCATCCTTTGTATGGATCTTTACAAAATCATCGGCCGATTCGAGGTATTCAATTTCCTGAACGGGGATTATTTTAATCAGGCTGCCATGTTTTACCACTACCCGCTCCCGCTGAACAGGCTGCTCCAATCCTGAAAAATCGTTAGCATGCTGAGGCTGTATGGATGTTTTTGCATTTCTCCACTGCTCCCATTTATGCATGGCCTTTTCAAACCGCTCCTTCGAAAAGGGTTTCAATAAATAATCTATAGCATTGGTTTCAAATGCTTTAATGGCATATTCATCAAAAGCCGTGGTGAAAATCACATCCGGTTTTTGTTCAATTAGTTCGAGCATTTCAAATCCGTTGATCTTGGGCATTTGTACATCAAGAAAAATCAGCTCCGGCTGATGTTCCTGAATAGCTTTTAGCCCCTGAAAACCGTCTCCGCATTCGGCTAAAATGGATACATCAGGATATCCCTTTAAAAATTCGGCCACTATGGAGCGTGCAAGTGGCTCATCGTCTATGATGATTACTTTGATCATGTAATTTGAGGAATTAGAACCTTGGTGGTAAAAATATTGCCTTCGGCTTTTGTTTGCAAAAGATCGGTCCGTCCGAATAATAAAAACAAGCGCCGGTTTACTGCCTTCAGGCCATAGCCGGTACCTTTTCTGTTTCCTGCTGTTTCAGGATCAAAAGGATTTGAAACTTCTATTGTCAACATACCTTGTGAACAATTGATTTTCAATTCGATCAGCACTTCATCGAGTGTATCATACAGGCCAAACTTAATGGCATTTTCCAGGATGGGCAGCAGGATAAAAGGAGGAAGTTTACAGGCTTCTGTTGATTCTTCCAGGGAAATATTGGATTGCAACCTATGCCCGAACCTGACTTTCTCGATTTCCAGATAAAGGGAAAGGTATTCAAGCTCTTTACTGAGGTTTACCCATTCTTTGCTATCCCTTTTCAGCGTGCTGCGAAGAAAATCCGAAAGTTGCTGTACCATTTTTCGTGCATTTTCCGGTTGTATGGCTACAAGGGCATTAATGGAATTGAGGCTGTTGAATAAAAAATGCGGATGGAGTTTTTCCTGTAAATTATTCAATTCTGTTTCCCTTGCCAGGTTCTGTGCTTCCAGGTTTCGTTGCTCCGAAAGGTGCTGCTCATTTAATATATTCAAAAAAGCAAAAATCATGGAAAGCGCCGTAAACAGCAGCAGGGTAAATGCCACCCGAACCGGAAGGGATAATTCAAAGAAATCACTGTATCCCAAAATACGTCTCTGAACAAAATGAAGCGTAAATCCTGTAAGCACGGACCACAATGCTGTCAGGGTAACCACGAGCCCGAAGAAGAAAATTATCCGGCTTTGTTTGGGGAAATAAAAACGGATGGTATTTCCAATGATGAGCGCTCCTAAAAACCAGAATTGAAGGCTTACGACCGCGTCTTTCAATGCGGTAGTTGTAGAAAAACCAAACTGTTTTACCACATACGTATTGACGCCTCCCAAAATAAGGCCGCTGATGACGGCCCCGATTATTATGCTTTTTCCGGAATATGGATTTTCCATTGGAATAGGATCGTAAACACTTTTTTAAAAAAATCCTTTCTCTGCTTATCAGAATGATTTAATCTCTAATCCTCCAAGGAAGGCTGTACCCATTAAAACCAGTCTTTTATTTGGACATCCCATGTGGGAGGAACGATCAATTTTGTGCCACCCAAAATGTTGGTGGCTTCCAGCTTAACCACTCCCTGAATGTCGGCATGGGTAAGGTCGATCTCAGCGCCACCGAAAACGGCTACTACCTCACCGCCTTTAAAATTCTTGGAAACCACAGTTCTTTTGACCCCACCAAAAATGGCGGTACATTCAATTTCGTCATCGGTTGTTGAGAATCCCGCAGCGGGAGGATTGGGAGATGAACCTGTTGCAGTGGATTGCGTTGTTCCTCCGGAATCCGGCTCATCAATCCTTTTAAAACCCGAAACATAATTGTCTTTGGGTGGTTGATTGCCTGTACCTGAGAATGA
>JALOMX010000409.1 GCA_025455245.1 Chitinophagaceae bacterium | reverse complement strand
TAACCGCTGAAACCGCATGCTTGGCCCGCCGCCTGCAATTGAGTCGAGCATTAAGAAGGTTGGGCTTTGTGGGGTAGATTTATGGTTTACCTGCATTTTGGCCTGTGGATTTCCGGTTCCTAATCCCAACCGCCCGTTGCTTTTTACCCATAGCAGGCTGTCGTCAATCCAGGAAAGGATCATACCGCGTTTGGATTCGGGGCCATCAAATCCGGCACTGAAGTTGAAAAAGGACGCCCGTTGCTTTTTACCCATAGCAGGCTGTCGTCAATCCAGGAAAGGATCATACCGCGTTTGGATTCCGGCCCATCGAAGCCGGCGCTGAAGGAGAAAAAGGAATCGAGGCCAAGTCTTTGGTACCGCATGGAAGGTCCGAGTCCGTTGAGTGAGTCAAGGATAGTCAGCGATGGATTGTTGGCTGTGGATTTATGGTTGATTTGCAATTTCCCTTGCGGAGAATTGGTTCCAATGCCAACATTGCCGGTAGGTGTTTGTGCAATGATTATTGTGGAAATCATTGAAAACAGGAATGAGGAGAATACTCTTTTGTTTTTCATGAGGATATTTTTTAGTGCGCCCCGAACCTGCGGGGCTGTTTTTAATTGTCATAAGCCTGCTTGTTGGCGGACAGGGAACCTTCCTTCCGCCTGCCTGCCGTCAGGCAGGGAAGGCAGGTGCCCTAATGATCATTCGTGCCGGGTGTACGTCAGTTGGTGGGAATTTCATGTGTAAGAATTTTTCAATAAGTAAATAGCCAGGTGTTCAGTTCCTTTTGTAAATCATATTACAAAAATTACAACCGAAAAATATATACAATTTTTTAGGAATGCAAGGGTTAGGGCAATAGAATTTTAAAGTCTTTCGGAAAGATAATAAACCGGCCCTATTTTCCGGATGATATCATTCATTTTTCGGATAGCAGCAAATCAACCGGAGAAAGAAAGCGTGCCGAACTGTTTTTATCTGAATTTGAAAAGAGGCCAAAAAGCAATTCCCATCATAAAAAATTATTCAAGGAAATTTTTTTCAATTATTCAATAAAGCTATTTTTCCAAAAAAAATCCATCATGAAGTATTTCATCCTCGCTTTTCAAAAAGCATTTGATTTCCGTAGTCGCTCTACGAGACCGGAGTATTGGTATTTTGTTTTGTTCAACATCATTTTTGCCATAGCGGCCATGATCATCGACAGGCGGCCATGATCATCGACAGGGTATTGGGAACTACCTACTCATTTGATGCCGGCTTTGGCGAGCAGGACCTTGGGTATGGGTATGTATATACTTTATACGCCCTTGCAGTCTTGATACCGGGTTTGGCAGCAGGTGTGCGCAGGCTGCATGATGTGGGCAAAAGCGGTTGGATGCTTTTGGTTGCACTTATTCCGCTTATTGGTGCGATATGGCTGATAGTACTGCTTGTAAAAGACAGTCAGCCCGGCGAAAACAAATGGGGACCAAACCCCAAAGGAGTGCCTTCCATTGACGGCGATTTATTGAAAATGTAATTTTCGCTAATATAATTTATGATGAAAAATCAGGTATTCCTTTTGCTCTTCATCTTAACCATTGTCGGGTCGTTTGCCGGGGCAGTTCTCAAAATCATGCATGCCCCCGGCGCTGATATTTTGCTTGCTGCAGCTTTGCTTGGTGGATATGTTTTCGCCGTATTGGCATTGTGGGAAATTTTGCCCTCGTCTATCAATAAGTCCGAAAAACTGATGTGGATGGTTGGCTTTGTGTTTCTCAACTGGATAACTGTTATTCTTTATTTGGCTGTCGGGAGAAACAGGATAGTGCGAACCCATCAAAGAAATTTGTCAAGCTAATTTTATTCATCTTCTTTCAAAATTATAGAGAAGGGTTGTTTCCGGAATTGGAGACAACCCTTTTTTATTGGTTAAAACCTCCTATCCGGAGATGGTACGGATTTCCTTTATTTGCCAAAAACGTTGTTTTACAAACCCATATGGTATTTCGGTATATTGTTGGAACAGGGTGTTGTTTAAAAAGTGCAATATTGAAATTTGTATCGATTATGATCTTTCGGAAACTTTTGGTTTTTTGCAGTTTGATCTTTATGGTTTGGCAGGGCAAGGGTCAAATGACTCCCTATCAGCGGCTCGACTCGCTTTTGAACCTTGCCAACCAAATGGTTCGCAACAATGCCTATGCTGCCGAACCTTTGCTCCAAACAGCCCTTACACTTGCTGACAGCCTGAAACAGCCTCTTGAGAAAGCAAAGATCCTGAACAGTATGGGGGCTATGTATACGCAGCAGGATGAGTATGCGAAAAGCCTTGATAAACTTCAGGAAGCAGAGCGGATTCTTATAAACCTGAAGAGCGATACACTGCTGATTGATACGTACACCAATCTGGGAATTTTGCAGGAGAAGCGCCGGCAGTGGCAGGCTGCCCTTGATTATTATAAAAAAGTAGCCGACATCCTTGTGCGCACCAAAGCTCCTGAACTTGAAAGGGCACGTAATTTAACAAACACAGCCCATGTGCTTGAAGAGCAGGGAAAACTTGAAGAAGCAAGGGATACCTATATGCAGGCATTAAAAATCAGTGAAAGCATCAATCATCCTTTTGCCAAAGCCCTTATCAGTCAAAATCTTGCCAATGTGCACAATGGCCTCCGGAAATGGAAAGAGAGTATTGCATATTCAGAAAAGAGTATTGCCATTGCCAAAGAACACAACCTTCCACGGATTGTAGCGGCCGGGCTTGAAAATACCGCAACCACCTATCTTTTACAGGAATTGTATGCAGAGGCAATCGGTTATTTTTTACAGGCATACGACAGCGCCTCCCGCATTGGCTACAATAAAACCATGCTCAATGCAAGCCTTCAGCTATCCGTATGCTACGAAAAAACAGGAAACTTAGCAAAGGCACTGTCTTCTTTCAGGCAATATACCCAACTGAAAGACAGCATTTTAAATGCTGATAAGCTGGATAAACTCGAAGGATTGCAGGCAGCCTACGATGCCCGCAACAGAGAGAATGCCATCCGGGAATTACAACAAAAACAGAATCTTGCCCGGATAAAGCAGGAGCGCAGTTACATTGGAATCGGTGCGCTGTTAGTAGCCCTTGGCCTTACAGTAGCCTATACAAAGCAGCGTGCAAAGAGAAGAAAGGCGGAGGCTGATTCGGAAAAAGCGCAACTCGAGGCACGGGCTATGGCTGAAAAACAAAATCTTGAAAGGCAAAAAATGTTCAGCGAACTCAATGCCCTGAAAGCTCAGATGAATCCGCATTTTCTTTTCAATGTGCTTAACAGTATTCAGGACCTTTTTATGAGCGGAAAGAATATGCTCGCCAATGAACAACTCGGTAAGTTCAGCGACCTTACCCGTTCAATACTTGATGACAATCTTACTGTTGAGCCCGGTTTGGATTTGTATGGAACCGAAATACCCCCTATGCTTGTTCAACCTTATGTGGAAAATGCCATCAAGCACGGACTGTTGCATAAAACCGGTGACCGTAAGGTCGATGTGGCATTTACCAAAGAAAAACCTGACCTGCTCAAAGTAACGATTACCGATAATGGGGTTGGCAGGCAACAGGCGGCATATTTTCAGCGCCTGCGTCAAAAAAAGCATGCCGGATTTGCCACAACAGCTACTCAAAAAAGAATCGAATTGCTTAACCACGGCCGTTCGGAAGCTATTACCGTTTCCTATACCGATTTGACCAATACGGGAGGCCTGCCATCCGGTACCATGGTTACACTTTTTATACCTGTACAAGAAGAAAACTGAAATATTTATGCTGACAGCCATCCTTGTTGATGACGAACAAAAAGCACGGCACGTACTTCGCACATTGCTCGAAACCCATTGCCCTGAAGTGCAACTGCTTGGTGAGGCGGCCAATGTTCCTGCAGCCCTGCAACTTATTCATCAGCACCATCCGCAACTTGTTTTTTTAGACATAGAAATGCCCGGTTACAGCGGATTGCAACTGATGGAACTGGTAGAAAAACCGCAGTTTCAGGTAATTTTTACCACTGCCTACAGCGAGTATGCCTTGCAGGCTTTTGAGGTATCGGCGGTCGATTATTTACTCAAACCCATCAGGATAGAAAAGCTGATTGGCGCTGTTCAAAAG
>JALOMX010000408.1 GCA_025455245.1 Chitinophagaceae bacterium | reverse complement strand
TTGCAGGAAGCGATTCCACTTTCAGTATATCAGTGAGAAATTCAGTGATTTCATATATATTATTTCTTATCCATGCATCTTGTTGGGAATCGCCGCTGTTTATATGGTGCTTTATGTGCATTACACAACTGCCGGTCGGCCCTACAATATAATCACATTTGCCCGTAAAGTTTTTGGCAAATAAATGATCACAGCCCCTGCCAAGATGCTCATATCCCGAGTTGGCCATGGGTTGCCCGCAACAGGTTTGATTTGCAGGGAAAACGACTTCACATGCAAATTTTTCTAGCAACTCAAGAGTTGAAATGCCCACCTGAGGGTAAAACTGATCAATGTAACATGGTATGAAAAGTCCAATCCTCATGACATTGAATCATTCCTTGAGTTCGCCAAATATTTTAATTCTATCAGATTGGAAGGCACAGGCTTTGTATTCCAGCAAGAATGCAAAGCCAATGCGGCACCCAAGGAAGTTGCCTGTGCAACTGAAGCTGCATAAATTTCATACGCAGGAAAGGCGTCGGCAAGCAGGTGCATAAAAATCTGGTTACGACTGAATCCACCATCGACAAACAAACGCCTGACCGTTGTACCCGACAATACCATCATGGATGATTCAACCTGCATCTTCACAAGGTCTAAAATCAAACGGTGATACGCCTCTTCATAAGAGCTGAAATCATATAAATTCCTACAGCCAAAATCCGATGTTTTTAATCCCTTTTCTTCTTTGGGAATTTCTACGAATGGCGTTTTATCCGTTAACTTTTGAAGTAAATCCGTATCCAGACATACCTGCTTATAAGTATTTACATCACAAGAAAAATGGCTGGCAAGCCTCTTAATCTGGTGCTCATGTTCATTACCCGAAAATATCCTTGAAGCTTTTACAGGTTTTCCGGTGTAGGTAAGATAACACAGGCAATCCTGTGTTAATTCGTACTCCGTCAGAGGAGTTTCGTTAAAGGGATTCAAAGTAATACACCAGGTTCCGGATGAAATTAGTGCAAATGGCTCGCGGAATGAAACAAGGTAAGGAATAAGTGCAGCAGAACTGTCGTGCAAACCTGCACCTGCCAGCAAAGAGTGTTCATCATAATTGAAGTTAATTGCCCTATCACCCGGAAAAATGGGTGCAAAAACCTGATCAAGCTTTTCCTTTTCAACCCATGCATGATATTTGTGCAGATTGAAATCCCAAAGGTGAGTATGGCAACCAATACTGGTAAGATCAGTATAGGCTTTTCCGGTAAATAAAAAGCTCATAAACTGCGGAAGGTGTAAGGCATATTTTATTTTTGAAAACAGATCAGGTCTTTCATACTTTAAACGGTACACCTGCATGCCTGAATTAAGACTGCCAAGTACCGGTGAAGCCGTTTGCAGCGAAATGGAAAGTTTTCCGCCATTTTCTTCATAAAACTTTTCAGTTAATGCCTCGGGATAATCCTTCAAATAGTTATACAAGGGGGTCAGTGGTTTACCTTCTCCATCCACATACACAAAACTTGCACCATATGTAGTAAAATTTACCGCCCTTACGTCATATTCAGGCATCCTTAATACATCCTTCAATGCATCCTTTGCGGATTGTATCAATGCATCAAGGTTATCGCATGGGAAACCATCTTCATCGGTCGTTTCATTAAACTTTGCAGTTCTTTCAAAAACAATTTCGTAAGATTCATTGTACAGGAACAACTTTTTGTTGGTCTTTCCAATATCAAAAACTGCTATCACGGCTTCCCTGCTCATCGTACTCCTCAACGTTTACCTTCGAGAATATTATAATTGAATTAAAGCCCTGTAGAAAAGGTTTTCGCACCGCGCTCCTTCACAAGGGTTCCACGAACACTAAGACTGCGATAAAGTTTTAGCGGACTCAATGCACCGCCGGCGAGTAGCCTTGCCTCTGCCACCAAGGCGCGAACATCAGTGCGATAGGCATCCTGTAAAATTTCCTGCGCCAAAACAATATCATTAGCCTGTTGCGCTTCGGAAAGAGCTTGCTGATCTACGAGCAGGCTTTGTGCATAAGCGATCATGATGGCTTCCACACTCTGGAGCAAATCTTCCAAAGGATCTTTTACATTATGGCTTGCATCGATCATCCATCCAAGATCAGTAGCATGGTTCATACCACGGGCATCCATGCCTTCCACCAGTTCTTTGAATATGAGGAATAATTGGTATGGGTTGATACTGCCCACAGTAAGGTCGTCGTCGCCATACTTGCTGTCATTAAAGTGAAAGCCTGCAAGCTTTCCCTCCATTAACAGAAGGGATTTCGATGTTGGCATTGGGTAAATGATGCCCAAGGTCAACCAATGTGTAAGCTTTTGGCCCAAGCTTATTGGCATACAACAGGCTTTGGCCCCAATCGCCCACGGTCATGCTGTAAAAGTTAGGTTCAAATGCCTTGTACTCTACAAACATTTTCCAGTCATCGGGCAATGCGGCATATATTTCCTGCAGGCTCTCCAGCGTACGCTCAAAGGCACCGCGAAAATTCAACTGACCGGGGAAACTCGAACCATCTGCAAGCCAAACGGTAAGGGCATTGGAACCCAGCGCAACACCGTGCTTAATCACATCAATGTTATGCTCAATGGCTTGTTTGCGCACAGCCGCATCCACATGCTGCAGCGAACCAAACTTATAGCTATGCTCCTGATTGGGCTGATCCTGAAAGGTATTTGAATTAACCGCATCAAACTTTAGCCCGAACCCGTCGGCCAGGGACTTAATATGATCTGCATTTTCAGGAATATCCCATGGAATATGAAGTGAGATAGCGCCGCTACTTTGGTTAAGCGAATGCAACAACCCAACATCTTCAATCTTTTCCTCAAGGCTACGCGGCTCGCCGCCTCCGGCAAAACGTCCAAACCTTGTACCGCCCGTACCCAAGGCCCAGCTAGGAATAGCTACCTGAAAGGCTTTGAGCTTTTCAATAACCGCATCGGCATTAGCAATTTTACTTTTCAAAAACTCCAGCCGACTTTTATGCTGCACCAACCCGGCACCGTTGTGTTCTTCTATCAATGATTTATTAATGATCATATAAAATTCATTTAGTCCCCTGAGAGGCTCAAGGTAAATAAAATACGTTTTCCAATGGAATGGAAACAGGTGAATGATCGGGATTGGTTTCCATAATATCACTCATATACGCCCACCATTTCTGCATCACAGGATGTGCAGGCAGTTCATCAAGTTTTGCAGGCTCTTCAATGGTGAGCACACCAAAAAGGGCATTGGTATCGCTGTTCAAAAAAATGGAGTAGTCAGATACCCCTGTTTCTTTCAGCAGTACATGCAGGTCGGGCCATAGTTCGTCGTGGCGCCTTTTGTACTCATCTTCAAATCCTTTAAACAACTGCATCTGAAAAGCAACCTTTGCCATATGGATGAAAATTTGCGGAAACGGGAGCAGGCACTTTGAAATGCCCGCCCCGAACACCCCACCTGCTTATGAAAAATATTAATTAAAATAATTTACTACCTGTAAAAACCCATTGCTACACCACCGTCAACGTTCAATGCATTACCCGTTGATTTATCAAGCAGCCCGCCTACAAAGGCAAAACAGGCATTGGCTATGTCTTCCGGAAGAATAATCTCGTTGAGCAATGTACGTTTAGCATAATAGGCCGGAAGTTCTTCCACCTTTATGCCGTATGCTTTTGCACGACCTTCAGCCCAGCCGCCTGCCCAAATATTGCTGTCGGCAATAACGGCATCCGGATTGACGGTGTTTACCCTTATCTTATCAGGACCAAGTTCGGCAGCCATCGTAGAGCAAAGATTTGCGGTTTCTATGGAGTGTTTTAGCAAGTTTTGACCATAAGAAGAACGGAAACGCATCGCTGCTCAAAAAGCTAAAGAAGACGCAGAATATAAAGAAAAATATTGGAAGCAGAGAGATGCTGAACGAGA
This sequence comes from Chitinophagaceae bacterium, assembly GCA_025455245.1. GTDB lineage: Bacteria > Bacteroidota > Bacteroidia > Chitinophagales > Chitinophagaceae > Phnomibacter. Next base: position 158 of record JALOMX010000408.1, on the reverse strand, counting down.
AGAGGAATCAAGAAAAGCAGCGGCGAGACTTGCTGCTAGAGATTACGAAGAAAACTATAAAACAACAGCAACAGAACTTTTTTCTGATTACGAAAAAAATGAAGTCAATACTGATGAAAAAATTAAGGGAAAAATTTTGTTTTTAAGTAAAAAAAATT
>JALOMX010000407.1 GCA_025455245.1 Chitinophagaceae bacterium | reverse complement strand
CAATATGAACCCTGGAAAATCCTGCCCACCGAAAGAAAGGAAGAACTGATGTCACGACAAGGCGGATTTGCAAGGTCGGTAACGATTTCACACTACACAAGCATCTCTATCACCAACCATTATGGCATTGCTTACACTGATGAAGAGAACGAAGTTCTAAAACGCTTCGGTAAGGTTTTCGAGCAATCCTATGTTCGCTTTCTCGATTTGCAAAAAGCTGAAGCACAAGCCCGTGAAGCCCAGATAGAAGCAGCGCTGGAAAAGGTCCGGTCACGGTCGATGGCCATGCACAAAAGTGATGAGTTTCCTGAAGTGATTCAGTTAGTGTTTGAACAGTTCCGGCAGCTGAATTTCACCATAGATTCTGCACAGTTTGATGTGTCTTTCCGGGATACGGACGACCTTAATCTTTGGACGGCCATACCAACCCTGCCTTATCCAGAGCGGCTGCACATCCCCTACATGAACAACGCCGTGTTCAATTCGATAAAAAACGCCAAGAAGGCCGGTCTTGATTGCATATCCAACCAATTCACGAGGGAAGAGAAGGTTGAGTTTTTTAAATACTTTTTTGAACATTGTCCCAATATTCCTGAGGAAAGAAAGCAATTGATTTTTTCAAGCCCAGGATTTTTCAGGTCTGCTGTTTTACTGAAGAATGTCTCACTGGGAATTCAGAATTACGCCGGGATTCCCTACACCGACCCTGAGATTGGCATCCTCAGGCGTTTTGCCAAAGCGTTTGAACAGGCTTATGCCCGCTTTCTCGACCTCCAAAAAGCAGAAGCACAGGCCCGTGAAGCGGAGATTCAATTAGGACTGGAAAGGGTAAGGGCAAGGACGATGGCCATGCAAAATCAAAATGATCTGCTGGGCATACTCAACTTATTATTTGAGCAACTTATTAAACTTGGCGTGGAATTAGATGTTGCCAATTTCAGTGATGGTCATCCTCAAGGAGATTTGAATTTGTGGATAACCGGGATAACGACAGAAGGAACTATCTACACCGATTACGTTCATTTTCGAAGAATCGATCATCCCTATTTCCAATGTATAGACAAGGCACTTGAAATTTATAATACATCAGGTACCGATTTAAACAAAGAGGTTTTCACAAAAAAGGAAAAGGACACTTTTCAGGATTATATTTTTTCACAAACAATTTATAAAGATGTAGTACCTGATGAAGGTAAAAAGTATATCTACAATAAACAGGGATATTCCTGGTCTTCAATAATTTTGAAAGAAGCATGGGTTTCGATAGCCAGGTACAATACGACTCCATTCACTGATGAAGAAGATGCACTGTTAAGAAGATTTGCTAATGCCTTTGATCTGGCATATACCCGCTTCCTCGACCTTCAAAAAGCAGAAAATCAGGCGCGTGAAGCCCAGATAGAGGCAGCACTGGAAAAAGTACGATCCCGCTCTTTAGCCATGCAAAATCCGGAGGAATTAACCGAAGTAGCACAGTTGCTCCGCGAAGAAATGGGTAATCTGGGAGTCGAAGCACTGGAGACGAGTTCCATTTATATACACGATGAAAATACCGGATTGACCCAATGCTGGTTTACCATCAAAAATTCCGGAGATTCCCCGAAGGCTGTTACAGATCAGATGACCCTCGACCTGCAGGATACCTGGGTGGGCCGGCAGATGCTTGATTTTTACCGCTCTCCGGAAAATCAGACCTCCATCCTGATGCAGGGAGAAAACCGGAAAGCCTGGATTCGGTATTGTGAAGAGAAATCGGAATTGTTTGGAACCAGCAATTTTTACGGTGAAATCATTCCTGAACGAACCTATCATCTGTATAAATTTTCAAACGGATTTATCGGGGCGGCGGCGCCGGGCGATATTTCAGGGGAAAGCTGGGATTTGCTCAAAAGGGCCACGGCTGTATTTTCATTCGCATACACCCGTTTCCAGGACCTTCAAAAGGCCGAAGCGAGTGCCATCGCCGCTTTGCGTCAGGCCTCATTAGACCGGATCAGGGCAGATATTTCATCCATGCGACATGCAGATGACCTGGACCGGATCACGCCGTTGATTTTTAATGAACTGACTGTCCTTGGTGTACCCTTTATCCGCTGCGGGGTTTTTATTATCCAGGAAAAACAAAAGATCGTTGAAGCCTACCTTTCTTCCCCTGAAGGTAACTCACTTGGTGTTTTGCGTTTACCCTTTGAGGCCAGCGAACACACTTATGAGACGGTAAAGGCGTTCCTTTTACACAAGGAATGCTCTACGTTGGTTCTACGGAACCCCTCTCCCGGGATGCAATTGACCTGATCAATGCGCTTTCCAAAGCTTTTGCTATAGCTTATTCCCGGTATGAAGACTTTGTAAAACTGGAGCAGGCCAAAGCAGAAATTGAATCAGCAATGAAAGAACTTAAGGCTACGCAATCCCAACTCATCCAATCAGAAAAAATGGCAAGTCTCGGTGAACTCACTGCCGGTATTGCGCATGAGATACAAAACCCGTTGAATTTCGTCAACAACTTCAGTGAAGTGAGCAAGGAGTTGATTGATGAAGTGAAAAGTGAAAGGGCAAAAATAAATGGCGAAAGGGACGAAAAATTAGAAGAAGAAATATTGAATGATATTGCTTCAAACCTTGATAAGATCAACCACCATGGCAAACGGGCCGATGCGATTGTAAAGGGTATGCTTGCCCATAGTCGCACTTCTTCCGGTAAAAAGGAGCCAACCGATCTGAATGCCTTATGTGATGAGTATTTAAGATTGGCTTACCATGGCTTAAAGGCAAAAGACGCTGCCTTTGCTGCCACCTTTCAGTTTATTCCCGATAAAAACTTACCTAAAGTAAGCGTAGTTTCACAGGAGATTGGCCGGGTTCTGCTCAATCTTTTGAATAATGCCTTTTACGCAGTAAATGAGCGCAGCAAAAAAGGCGAACCCGGCCATACGCCCGAAGTGATTTTAAAAACTGCAACTGCCGGCGGGTATGTGCAAATATCGGTTGAGGACAATGGCGGCGGTATTCCGGAATCTATCCGGGAAAAAATCTTTCAACCCTTCTTCACCACCAAACCTACGGGTGAGGGAACGGGTTTAGGATTGAGTTTAAGTTATGATATAGTAATGGCGCATGGGGGGGAATTACGGGTTGAGACAAAAGAGGGAGACGGTACTGTTTTCATAATTAAATTAACAGGAATATCAAATTAATGAAGTACTTTTTCATTATAGTTATGTTACCCGCCTTTGTTTTTAAAACAAAGGCACAGCAGCAATTACCGGAAAGCCTGCGTGTTGCTTTTACACAAGCAACCAATGATTCCATCAGGTTTGAAGTTTCAAGACCCATCTATACATTTTATGAAGAGACCAATCGGGATTCTGCACTCTATTACGCCGAGCTCCGTTATCTGATTGCAAAAAGAAATAAACGTACGCTTGAAACCGCCTATACACAAGGCCAGATAGCCTATCAGCAAATTTACCTGGGTCGCTTCAGCGAAGCTTTGAGTAATCTTACCGAAGCCATTCAAATCACTGAAAAAAGCAAGAATACAAATACTTGGGAGCTTACTCCTTTTCCTACCATTGGTAAGATGAAGGAAGTGACTTTATCCATGCTTAATCATATGTATGGCCACCTGAAACTACAAACAGGCAGTACCGAATGCCTCGATTATTTTAAAAAGGGGAGAAGAATTGGGCTGTCAGTCGGGAATCACTTTCGTGTTACCGTGGCAGATATGGTATTAGCGACAACTTATTTACAGTTGAATCAACCTGATTCTGCATTGGTCTATGCAAAAGAAGGGGAACGTTATGGTCTTCTTGGGGGCATCACCAAATACTTAGCTAATATATGGTATGCGATGGGAGGTGTT
>JALOMX010000092.1 GCA_025455245.1 Chitinophagaceae bacterium | reverse complement strand
TTTCCGAATGTGGCAAGCCCGGTAGGCATCTGCACTCCCTCCTTGTGTACTTCAGTTTTATGGTAAATTTCCCGGGTACTTTTGTACAACAGAAATAAACCACCAATCAACAGGATCAGGTCTTTACCACTCAGGTCAATTTCGCCAACAGAAAAAAGCGTAGTATCCAGCTTCATAATCCATGCAACAAGGGCCAGTAAACCAAGCCGCATGATCATGGCAATACCAATCCCCCAAAACCGCAACCTTGGGCGTTGTTCGGGAGGAAGCTTGTCGGCCAGTATGGAAATAAAAATGATGTTATCTATACCCAAAATTACTTCAAGGGCAATCAGTGAGAGCAGCGGTATCAGTTGTTCCAGCACAAAAGAATAGTTTATTGGATTACATGTATTTTACGGCATCCGGCAAATCGTAAAAGGTTGGATGCCTGTAGACCTTATCATTGGCCGGATCAAAAAGGCTTTCTGCCTCATCGGGATTGCTTGCATGGATGTATTTGCTTTCCACTACCCAAATGCTGACACCCTCCATGCGGCGGGTATACACATCCCGTGCATTTTCTATGGCCATTTCTGCATCGGCTGCATGAAGGCTTCCTGCATGCTTATGGTCAAGGCCCTGCTTGCTGCGGATAAAGACTTCCCATAGCGGCCATTCTGATTTATTATTGGTCTGCCCGGGCATTTCCCCACCGGGAACTTCACGGTCACCGTAATCGCCGTACCTTTTTATTTGAAGATTGAATAACATAATTGTCTATTTATTTATGATTGATGACTTTTGATTGATGATTATTTGCATAGCACCCAAACAAACGTAAAATCCTACTTTTTAGGCATCATAAGGCGATTTTTTACCGTTTTTTTGGAAGCTACAAAAATGGATAATAGCTCGTCTGTTTCTTTTATAAGGGGAGGAATTTTGCTGCAATCTTTCATTATCTCTGATTCGGCAATCATTTCCAACCAAAACATTGTTTCATCGGCTTCTTCAGAAACAGTTTCGAGTTTTGAAATGAAATCCCTATCGCTTTTTGCCCTGCAGGCAGCCCGGTAATTGGCAGCTACAGAAGTTGAAGACCTTACAATTTGATCGGAAAAAGTCCAACCAACTCTATTGTTAGGAAGTTCATTAGCAAGCTTAATTATTTCAAGGGCATATTTTTTTGTTCTGTCCTTCAGCTGTTCTGCGGTCATAGCAATTTCTTTATAATTTTTATTCGACAATAATGAGAAATCCTGGATCCAAAATCATCAATCCTAAATCATCAATCCTAAATCATCAATCCCAAATCCTAAGCAACTTTCCTAACCGCTTCCCTCTTTTGCGCAAACGCTTCCGCTGCATCCCGTACCCATTTACCCTCATCCCATGCTTTACGCCTTGCATCCAGTCGCTGTTTATTGCAGGGACCATTTCCCTTAAGCACTTCGTAAAACTCATTCCAGTTTATGGGACCAAAATCATAATGCTGACGCTCTTCGTTCCATTTCAAATCAGGGTCAGGCAATGTCATCCCAAGCACTTTTACCTGTTCCGCACACATATCAATAAATTTCTGGCGCAATTCATCATTGCTGAGGCGTTTAATTTTCCATTTCATGCTCTGAATGGTGTTTGGACTTTCCGCATCAGGGGGACCAAACATCATCAGGCTTGGCCACCACCAGCGGTTGATGGCGTCCTGACACATGGCTTTCTGTTCGGCGCTTCCCCGGCTCAGCACCAGCAATGTTTCAAATCCTTGCCTTTGATGGAAACTTTCTTCCTTACAAATACGCACCATGGCACGCGCATAAGGTCCGTAGCTCGTGCGGCAAAGCGGCACCTGATTCATAATGGCAGCACCATCCACCAGCCAGCCAATGGCGCCCATATCGGCCCAGGTAAGCGTGGGATAATTAAATATGCTCGAATATTTTGCTTTGCCGGTATGCAGTTGGTCGTACATCTCATCGCGACTGATACCCAGTGTTTCAGCGGCGCTGTACAGGTATAAACCGTGCCCTGCTTCATCCTGCACTTTGGCCATCAATATGGCCTTACGCTTCAATGAAGGTGCACGGGTGATCCAGTTTCCTTCCGGAAGCATACCCACTATTTCGCTGTGTGCATGCTGGCTGATCTGCCGGATCAACGTTTTCCGGTAGGCATCGGGCATCCAGTCTTTCGGTTCAATTTTTACTTCAGCATCGATTTTTTCCTGAAATCGCTCTTCAAGATTCACTACGGCCATAATCGTTCACCTTTTTGGAACTCCAAAAATAGTCATTTAGTGAATTGAAACTAACGGTCGTTAGTTTTTTTAAGAATCAGGATACCCTTAGATTTAACAGGCCCATCAATGATTCTTATTAAATTCATAAAGCTTTCACCCTTTTTTTAACCTGAATTGTCATTTGAAGAAAGGTAGGCGATCATTTTTATAAATATTAAGAAATGAATAAACCGGTAGTTTTATTTTTCCTGATGTTTTTATCTGCATCCATGTTTGCCCAAACCAAAAAGTTTTTCATCAACAGTAAGCAAGTGGATTGCACAGGCGTGGGTCCCATGAAATGCCTTCAATACAGGGAAAAGGAGGAAGACGGCTGGAAACTGCTTTATCAGCCAATTGAAGGCTTTGATTTCGAACCCGGCTACCTGTATAAACTTAAAATTAAACAAACAACCATTGCAAATCCCCCTGCAGATGGCAGTAGTGTACAGTATAAACTGATTAAGGTTATCTCCAGATCAAAAGACCCCAATATGATGGCAAACGATGAAAGAAAGCCTGCCGGAAAGTGGATCCTTACTTCTTTAATGAAAAACGATCAATTGGAAAATGTTTCCGGAAAGGCTTTTCAGGTTGAATTGATGACCGATGGAAAGGTTGCCGCTAAAATATGCAACCGGATAAACGGAAATTACACCTACAGCAACGGCTCCATAAAATTCAGCGGAATGACAAGTACCCGTATGACATGTCCGGATATGCCATTTGAATCCGCATTCAATCAAGCGCTTAATGAAGTTGATACGGTGGCTTTCGAAAAAAATAAAATGATCCTGAAAAAAGGCGAAATGGTATTAATGATACTTTCGGAACCTGTTTGAATTGGTTAAACCAATTGCATCAGGCAGAAGTATTAATTTATCCTAAGTCGCTTAGTTTTTGTAAGTAAACCTTTCGTTTCAAAAAAGTGACACACATTTTTTTAGTTAAACCTTTATTTTTACGCTGTATGGCAAGCTAAAAATGAAGGAAAGTGCTGACTTACGAGGAACAGGTTATATTAAAGGAAATTTCGGAAGGTAATGAGATTGCCTTTAAAAAGCTGTTTAATGAATGGCAGCCCCGTTTGTCATCATTTATTTTCAAAATTTCAAAATCCAGGGAACTAACCGAGGAAATTGTACAGGACGTGTTCCTCAAAATCTGGATGACAAGGGAAAACCTGGAAAATATCGATAACTTCAAAGCCTACCTGTTTACAGCCTGCAAAAACCATGCATTAAATGCAGTAAAAAAGAACCTGCTTGAATTGCAGAAGCTCCAAAAAATTGAACTTCAGTTAAACCTGACCGAAGATGGTTTTTTTCACGAATCCATCGATGATAAATTTTCATTTATTGACAGGGCCATTCAGTCATTATCCGACCGGCAAAAGCAGGTTTATCTCTTAAGCCGCTATGAAAAACTGACTTACCAGGAAATTGCCGACAGGCTTGGCATAGGAAAAGAGTCTGTAAAAACACACATGAAACATGCAATTGCCTCCATTACTGAAATAATTAAGAACAGGAACCTGGTATTATTGGCCATTCTGAATCATATCTCAGAAAATTTTTGATTCTGTTCCCCCATTTTTTTGATCTTGTTGTCTTATTTAAAGATTTCATTCAAAAAACAAAACGGGAAACTGCTCAATTATGCAAAAGGCTATTTTTATAAGGAATAATGGTCGTTATACGAGGATCAATTTAAATGACATTGTTTATGTTGAAGGCCTGAGGAACTATATAAAAATTAACTGCAAGGGAAAAAGTTTTTTAGTACTGATGAGCCTGAAGAAGATGTATGGCCTGTTGCCCGAATCTGCTTTTCACCGGATTCATAAATCATATATTATTTCATTAAATTACCTGAGTGAATTCAATCACGAGAAAGTTTGGCTCGATCAGGTTACACTTCCCATCGGGGAATTTTATAGTAAATCATTGGTAGACAAGTTACAGATTTTGCAATCGGAAGGGAATGAAGAATTTGGGGAAGAACCGGTTTTGCCTGTTGGAATCAGTAATTCAATCCAATTAAATGGACATTATGCTTCCTGATATTTTTATTTTCCCGACTAGCATAAAATAAAATGAATTTCCGCATATGGAAAAAAACAACCGATTAAAAAGCCTTCTGAATGCGTATTTGGAAGGAACGCTGAGTGAGTCGGAAAAGGATGAACTCATCAGGATCTGTAATGAACACAACAGAACTGATGTAGAAAATATTTTAAGGGAAGCATGGGACAACAGGTCATGGGATGAACAGGTTTTCAGCACGGAAGAATCCGATAAAATTTTTGAAAACATCATAGGAACAAAAAGGCAGCCTGCAGTTATCCCGATTTTTCAAAGAACATGGTTCAGGATGGTATCGGCAGCCGTACTCATGGTTGCAGTTGCCGGTATTATTTTCATGAATAAACAGGAACCTGACGTTGATTCAACAGTTGCCCAATCAACACAAGCAATTTCTCCCGGTGGCAACAAAGCCATCCTTACCCTTGGTGATGGTTCAACCATCATTTTGGACAGCGCTTCCAATTCAACCCTTGCGAGTCAGGCAGGTGTGCAGGTTATGAAACTGGAAAACGGAAAATTAGCCTATAATTTTTCCGGTAATACAAATGAAGAAATGGTTTATAACACGGTTTCTACACCCCGTGGCGGACAATACCAGCTAACCCTTGCAGATGGTTCAAAGGTTTGGCTGAATGCGGCTTCTTCATTACACTTTCCTGCAGCCTTTACCGGAAATGAAAGAAAGGTGACTTTGACCGGAGAAGCTTATTTTGAAGTATCCCATGATGCCGCAAAACCATTTATGGTTACCCTGCCCAATAAGGAAACGGTTAAAGTTCTGGGAACAAGTTTCAACATCAATTCTTATGAAGACGAAGATAAGTCCAGAACGACGCTGATTGAAGGGAGTGTAAGTGTTGCTTTGCCCGATGGAAATAATGTTTTGCTGAAACCCGGTCAGCAGGCAGCCGCAAACGATAGATTAGAAATCCGAAATGATATTGACATTGAGGAAATTACTGCATGGAAAACAGGTTGGTTCCAGTTTGATCATGCCGGTATTCAGCAAATTATGAGGCAGGTAAGCCGTTGGTATGATGTAGATGTACAATACATGGGAAAAATAAGCAATAAGACATTTTCAGGTATTGTAAGTCGTGATAATGACATTTCAGAAGTGCTGAAAATCATGCAAACGGCCGGGGTGAAATTCAAAATTGAAGGAAAGACAATAATGGTAATGGAATAAAGAATCCGACAAAACCGCCCCGAGTGAGCATCGGGACGGTGATGTTCCGGTTTATAATAATTTTTTTAGAACTGCATTTTCCGGGGGGTTGATTGGCGTCGGTCCCCGGAGAAACAACCAATTATTTAACCAAAACTGAGCAAATCTATGCAATTAGGAAGAAAAAGGCGTACACCGTTAGGTTGGCCTGCCAAAACAATGCTTATCATGAAGCTTACAGCCATTTTAATGCTGGTTTTTTCCTTTCAGGTAAATGCCAACATTTTTTCGCAAAAAGTAACCCTTGAAGAAAAGGGCGCCAGTTTGCAGAAAATTTTCAGGCAAATTCACCGACAGACAGGCTACCAGTTTTTTTACCAGGACGATCTGCTTGACAAGTATGGCAAAGTAGACATTTCGGTAAGAAATGTTGAATTGCAGGAAGCCCTGAAAAAGTGTTTCAACGGACTCCCGCTGACTTTTCAGGTGGTAAACAAAACCATTATTGTAAACGCTCAACAGAATAGCCAGAATGTAGTAGTTACCCCGGAAGTGATAGAAGAACCGGCGCCACCTCCTGCGGAGGTCAGAGGCATTGTGCTGAATGAAAAAAGTGAGCCTCTTGAAGGAATATCGGTAATGATAAAAGGTACACAAAGGGGTACGGTAACCAGGGCAGGTGGTCTTTTTAACCTGACGGACGTGAATGACAATGATATCCTGATTTTTACAGGAGTCAATATCGAAACCCAGGAGGTTGCCATCAGGGGAAGAGCAGCCCTTTCCGTTTATGTAAAAACAAAAGTCTCGCAATTAGATGAAGTTCAGGTAATTGGTTACGGTAAAACCACCCAACGCCTTTCTACCAGTTCGGTCAGTTCAATAAAGGCAGAGGCTATAGAAAAGCAGCCTGTTGCCAATCCTATACAGGCATTACAGGGCCGTATGGCGGGCGTAGCCATTACCCAAACAGGGGGTTCCATTGGCAGTGGGGTTGATATTCAGGTGAGGGGTGTCGGCACCATACAATCCGGCAACCAACCGCTGATCATTGTGGATGGGGCCATTTTGCCCGAAGCCCATAATGGGTTGGGAACAGCCCTTGGCGGTTACATGACTTATGGCAGCACTTCCATGAATACCATTAACCCTGCCGATATTGAAAGCATTGATGTACTGAAGGATGCCGATGCCACCGCCATTTATGGCTCAAGGGGCGCCAACGGGGTAATTCTGATTACAACCAAAAAAGCCAAACTGGGTACCACCCGTGTAACAGCCGATATCAGTACCTGGATAAACAGTCCCGCCTATATGCCGGAAGCCATGAGTTTACCTCAATACCTTCAGATGCGCCGGGATGCCTTTGCCATGGGTAACCATAACCCAACAACCGGAACTGCCATTAACCCTATTACCCCCAATGCCAACAATGCCCCCGACCTGCTGGTATGGGATACCACCAAGGCAACCACCTATTGGCCTGATTTTGAATATGGAAACAGGACCCCTTCACTGAATGCGCAGTTGAGCCTTTCGGGTGGAGACCGCCGGTTGAATTTCTATGCAAGCGGCGCTTACCAAAAGCAGAATGACATTACCCGGGGCAGCCCTTTCCAGGAAAGAATTTCAGCCAACCTCGGAATAAACCACACTTCGGCCAATGACAGATTACGGATTAATTTAAATACAAGCTTTATCTCTACAGAGCTTCAACCATCACGCGGTGGTTCCACCGGCGGCACACTGGCATCCATGCCACCCAATATGCCTATGGAAAATGAGGATGGTAGCCCCTGGTGGCCGCCCACCAATATCACCCAAAACAGTCTGCTGCTCAATCCCATGGCAACAGAAGAAGCACAGACATCCAACCTTACTTCCAACTTTATTGCCAACCTTGACCTAAGTTACAAAATCTATAAAGGCATTTCCTTTAAAACCCTGTTT
>JALOMX010000406.1 GCA_025455245.1 Chitinophagaceae bacterium | reverse complement strand
AAAAAGGCTGCGAACCGTAAAGGTTTCGCTTGCATTGGGGTGAATCATGTCGTACAGATTGGCCACCGTACGGTCTTCATCGGCTATGATGGGGAAGTTAACCTCAGTGTTCTGTGTTTCGTTGATATCGTTTATCCATCCGAGGTGTTTATCCAGCGGGTCCACACTAACGGCGAGGACTTTTACATTGCGTTTGGCAAATTCGTCCTTCAGTTTGGCGGTTTTTCCAAGTTCTGTTGTACAAACAGGCGTATAATCGGCAGGATGACTGAAAAGAACGCCCCAGCTATCGCCTAAGTATTCATAAAAGTCAACAGGTCCGGCGCTTGTTTGTGCCTGAAAATTGGGTGCAATATCTCCAAGTCGTAAACTCATGGTTCAATAATTTTCGGCAAATATAATGTTCACTAATTAAATGAACAATAATCTGCTTAAAAAACATTTATTTTGAAGCCATGCTTAGCCAAAAGAGTAAATATGCCTTGCAGGCGCTTGCCTATCTCGCCAGTCATCAGCAGGAAGGCCCGGTATTGCTGCCCATTATTGCCGAGAAAAAACAGATACCGTTGCGTTTTTTGGAAAACATAATGCATGAACTGAAGCAGGAAGGTTTTCTCACGAGTTTCAGGGGCAGGCACGGTGGCTATAAGCTAGCCAAAAAACCCGAAGAGATACGTCTTGCTGATATTATCCGTTTGGTAAACGGCCCCATCGCCATGCTCAGTTGCGTAAGCCTGCATTTTTACGAACCCTGCGAGGGCTGCACACAGGACAGTTGCAAACTCCACAGCGTAATGATAGAAGCAAGGGACGCTATATTGGGTGTGCTTGAGGGTAAAACGGTAGCGGATATCGCGGATGTTTGAAGGGGTTTTTATTTGTTGTTTATGGTTTATGGTTTTTGGTTGGTTTGGTGGTGAGGTTTTGGGGGATGAAGTCAATGGGTGAATAAACGAATGAGTCAATTGCCCAAAGAGAGAATTAGTAATTAAGATTGATGGGTTTGCCTTTTGTTTTAGTTATAGCCCTTTTGGAATTAGGGATTTGTATAAATGAAATATTATAGGCTTTGCGATAAACAATCCTTAATCACGTTGTTAACCATTAAAGCCCTCCCCTTTTATCCTGTTTTCATTATTTTTACAGTATGAAGGTTTTAACACTTAATGTACCTGATTATTTGGATCTGGATAACAGGCAAGTTGCCATGCTTGTGGCAAGCAGGTTATATGAACAGGGAAAGTTATCCCTGGGTCAGGCTGCCGAACTGGCAGGCCTCACCAAAAGAACTTTTGCAGAATTGTTGGGTGCTAATGATGTTTCTATTTTTAACTACCCTGCTTCGGATATTGCAAAGGATGTAGCCAATGCATAAAATAATTATTTCGGATACAAGTTGCCTGATTATTCTAACCAATATAGGTGAACTTGAAATTCTGAAAAAGCTTTATGGACAAATCACTACCACTATAGAAATCGCTACAGAATACGGAGATATACTTCATGAATGGGTTGAAATTGTTAATGCGAAAGATAAAGCAACACAAAGTCTGCTTGAAATGCAAATTGACAAAGGGGAATCAAGTGCAATTGCATTAGCCTTGGAAATACCGGACTCCACGGTAATTTTAGACGATTATAAAGCGCGAAAAATTGCTACCTACCTTGGCCTGAATTTCACCGGAACTATTGGTGTAATTGTGAAGGCAAAACTCGAAGGACTTATTTCAAGCATTAAGCCTATAATGGAAAAAACAAACAGACCGACTTCAGAATATCGGAGGAAGTTGAATTAGCGGCTTTGAAGCAGGCGAACGAATAATCAGTTAGGCTGTCATTTTATTCGCCATGTTGGAGTCCCAGCAAACGCGGAACAAGTCCTGGAATTTGGAATTTGTTTATTTGAAATTTCCCTTAATTTTTGAATTTGTGATTTGCCTATGAAATACATCGCCTCCCTCGATCAGGGTACCACTTCTACACGCTTCATCATTTTTAACCGGCAGGGACAAATGGTTGCTTCTGCGCAGCGCGAACACCGGCAGATTTTTCCTCAACCGGGTTGGGTAGAGCATGATGCGGAAGAAATTTACATGAACACCAAGCTTGTGGTGGCCGAAGCCATGATTCCCGCCGGTATCAAGCCCTCGGAAATAGAAGCTGTGGGTATCACCAATCAGCGGGAAACCACCGTGGTATGGAACCGCCATACCGGAAAGCCCTACCATAACGCATTGGTTTGGCAGGATATGCGCACCGAAAAAATGGTGCAGGAATTAACGGCACTCCATGGCGCCGATGGCCTGCGGGCCAAAACCGGACTTCCTTTTGCTACCTACTTTAGCGCACTTAAACTGAAATGGCTGCTGGAAAATGTACCCGGGTTGGCGGATGACGCCCGCCGGGGCGATGCCCTTTTTGGCACCATGGATACCTGGCTGATATGGAAACTGACCGGGGCGCACAAAACCGATGTAACCAACGCAAGCCGTACACAACTCATGAATCTGCACACGCTTCAGTGGGATGCGGAAATACTTACCATGTTGGATATACCTGCGGCAATGCTGCCCGAAATTGTATCGAGCAGCGAAACTTACGGGGTAATTGAAAAGGAAAATTTTTCAGGTATATCCATTACCGGCTGCCTCGGCGATCAGCAGGCGGCACTGGTGGGCCAAACCTGTTTTGAAACGGGCATGGCCAAAAATACCTATGGCACAGGATGTTTTATGCTGATGAATACCGGAACAGAAGCCATACCATCAAAGCATGGGCTTTTAACCACGGTTGGCTATAAATTAGGCGATGCCCCGGTACATTATGCCCTCGAAGGCAGTATAGCCGTTGCCGGTTCGCTGGTGCAGTGGCTGCGCGACAACCTTGGAATGATAAAAACTTCTGCCGAGGTGGAATCCTTAGCAGCAACGGTACCCGACAATGGCGATGTATATTTTGTACCGGCATTCAGCGGCTTGTTTACCCCATACTGGCGTACTGATGCCCGCGGAATCATTGCGGGTTTAACCGGATTTGCCAACAGGGGGCATATTGCAAGGGCGGTGCTTGAAGCTACGGCTTATCAAACGTTGGATGTACTGAAGGCCATGGAGGCCGATAGCGGCATCAGCCTGAAAGCCTTAAACGTGGACGGAGGAATGGTGGTTAACAACCTGCTGATGCAGTTTCAGGCGGATATGGTGCGGGTACCGGTTCAGAGGCCCGCAGTAAATGAAACCACCGCACTGGGGGCAGCTTATGCAGCAGGGTTGGCCATTGGTTACTGGAACGGGCTGGACGATCTGCGTCAAAACCATCAGGTCAGCAAAGTGTGGGAGCCTTCCATGGATCAATCTTTGACGGAAAAGTATTATGGCGGCTGGAAGAAGGCCGTTGAGCGGAGTATGGGCTGGGCATAAATTTTTGGGGTGCAATAGCATAGCTACCCGACAGCGCTTATGTGCACAGATAGAT